>SKYX01000059.1 GCA_007127655.1 Desulfonatronum sp. | reverse complement strand
GTCATCGGCCTGGGCAAGTCCGGCCTCGTGGGCCGCAAAATCGCGGCCACCCTGAGCAGCACCGGCACTCCGGCCTTTTTTCTGCACCCCGTGGAAGGGGCCCACGGCGACCTGGGCATGATCCGTCCCGAGGACGTGGCCCTGGCCATTTCCAACAGCGGGGAAACCGACGAACTGAACGCCATCCTGCCCACCCTGCGCTCCCTGGGAGTGCGCGTCGTGGCCCTGACCCGCAACGAGCACTCCTCCCTGGCCGGGCTGAGCGATATCGTGATCAAGGTCGCCGTGCCCAAGGAGGCCTGCCCTCTGGGACTGGCCCCCACGGCCAGCACCACCGCGGCCCTGGCCGTGGGCGACGCCCTGGCCGTCTGCCTGATCCACTGGAAACGCTTCGACGCCTGCGCCTTCCGGCGCTGCCACCCGGGCGGCACCCTGGGGCAACGATTGCGGCTGCTGATCCAGGACGTCATGCACCGGGGAAACCTTCCAGTGGTCCGCTCAGGAGCAGCCCTGGCCCAGACCCTGACCGTGCTGAACTCCGGTGGCCTGGGTACGGTGGCCGTGGTGGACGCCCAAGGCCGTCTCACGGGCATTCTCACGGACGGCGACGTTCGACGCATGGTGTGTCAGGAGCGGCTGGACCCGGCGGTTGCGGTGGATTCGGTGATGACCAAATCTCCGCGCAGCGTCTCTCCGGACCAGACCGCGGCCCTGGCCCTGGATGTCATGGAATCCGCGGCCATCACGGTCCTGCCCGTGGTGGATGCCGCTGGCCTCCTCCAGGGCATGGTCCATCTGCATGACCTTCTGGGCAAGGGAGGCGTCAAATTTGCCGGGTGAGACAATATTTGATGCAATGAATACCCAGGCCGAACCAGTCGACATTTGCGCCCATTGCGCCGATACATATCCGACCTGTTGCCGGATCATTCCCGGGATGGAAGCCTCCTGCATCCCCATCAGCCCGAAAGAGCGCTCGCAACTGGAGCCTCACGCCTTGAAGACCGGCATTCCGGCATGCGTCAAGGAGCCCAATTCCGAAGGCTTCTTAAGGGCCGTACATAAACTGTTTCCTGGTCGCCGCGAAGAAATCCAGAAGCTCTTTCCATCCTGGGACACCCACTTTCGTTTGTCTGTAACCATTGATGGAAGTTGTATTTTTCTCGACCAAAACGGCTGCGTCTTGCCGGTGGAGCACCGCCCCTATTATTGCCGACTCTATCCATTCTGGTTTATTCATTCCAAGCTGTTCACGTTGACCTCGCCGGAATGCCTGGCCGTGAACACCTGTTCGTCAACTCCGGGGCTGCTCGCCCTGTTCAATACCGATCCATCCGCCCTGCGCGCCCTGCACGATTCCTTGCTGACGGCCTGGGGGCTCTTTGCGGATGAGCCGAGACAAAAATAATGCGCAAACTGCTGATCATTGGCGTCATACTGATGGTTCTTCTGGCCCTGGCCGGGGCTGGTGGCCTAGCCGGACTCTATATCTGGGCCGCACGGGACCTGCCCAGTTTCAAGAAAATTACGGATTACAATCCGTCGTTGGTGACAACCGTCCTGGCCCGCGACGGCGAGGTCCTGGGCTACTTCTTCAACGAGCGACGTTTTCTGGTGGAGTCCACCGACTTGCCGCCCCACGTTGTCCAGAGTTTTCTGGCCGCCGAGGACAGCAATTTCTATCACCATGAAGGCATCGATATCTCCGGCATCCTGCGCTCCCTGATCCGCAACATCCAGGCCCGGGGCATCGTTCAGGGCGGCAGCACCATCACCCAGCAGGTGATCAAGTCCTTGTTGCTCACTCCTGAGCGCAGCTACGAGCGCAAGCTCAAGGAGGCCATTCTGGCCTATCGCCTGGAGCGCTACCTGACCAAGGACGAAATCCTGACTATCTATCTGAACGAGATATTTTTCGGCGCCGGGGCCTACGGCATCGAAGCCGCGGCCAGAACCTACTTCAACAAACACGCCCATGAGTTGGATTTGGCCGAGGTGGCCCTGCTGGCCGGTCTGCCCAAGGCGCCTTCCCTGAACAATCCGTTGCGCAACGCCGCCGGGGCCAGATCCAGACAAATCTACGTCTTGGATCGCCTGCAAGCCCTGGGATGGATTTCTCCGGAAGAATACTCTGCTGCCCTGGAACAACAATTGGTCTTCGACAGCGGAAGCGATCCATCCTGGCGGCGCGGGTCCTGGTACCTGGAGGACGTCCGCCGGGAACTGATCGCCAGGTACGGAGAGGAAAAAGTCTACACCGGTGGACTGAAAGTCCGCACCGCTGTGGACCTGCGTCACCAGGTCGCCGCGGAACAGGCCATGCGTTCCGAGCTGACGGCCCTGGGCAAGCGCCAAGGCTGGCATGGGCCCATCCAACGGCTGACCGCTGCGGTGGATGATTTTTTACAGGATCAGCATGTGAACTTGGATGCGGTGCTGAACGGAGATTGGGTCCGGGTTCTGGTCACGGAGGTGCGCACCGACGGCGCGGATGTCCGCTTCGGCCCGTACCACGGATGGATCGACGTGGCGACCATGGGCTGGGCGAGGGCCCCAAACCCGGCCCGGGCCCCGGAGGATGTAACCCCGGTCCGGGACGCCCAACGTGTTCTGGAGGTTGGGGACGTTGTCTGGGCCTCGCTGCTGCCAATGGGGGACGAAAGCCTGGACGAATTGACCCTGGAGCTGGAAGCGGAGAACGCCGAGCAGGCCGATGATATCGCCCAGGCCTTGCTGGGCAGAAAGTGGGAACTGGCCCTGGAGCAGGAACCCACCGTGGAAGGCGCCCTGGCCTCCATTGATCCCGTGACAGGCGACGTTCTGGCCCTGGTCGGCGGTTACAGCTTTCAGCGCAGCCATTTCAACCGAGCTACCCAGGCCGTGCGCCAGCCCGGCTCCACGTTCAAGCCCATTGTCTACTCCGCGGCCCTGGACCATGGCTACACCGCCGCATCCATCGTGATGGACGCGCCCATCGTCTTTACGGACGCCGTGACCCGCGATACATGGAAACCGGAAAATTTCGAAGGCCGGTTTTACGGGCCGACCTTGCTCCGAACCGCCCTGGTCAAGTCCCGAAACCTGGTCACCATCCGGGTGGCTCAATCCGTGGGCATCACCAACATTATCGAGCGAGCTCGGGAACTTGGCCTGCAAGGCGACTTCACCCCCGACCTCTCCGTCAGCCTGGGCTCCATCCCGGTCAACTTGCTGAACATGTGCCAGGCTTTTTCCGCTTTTGCCCGGGACGGCTCCATCGTAACGCCCAGGACCATTCTCTCCGTGCATACCTCCTGGGGCGAGCCGTTGCTGGAAAACGAGGTCCAGACCTCTCCGGCCATCTCCGCCCAGAATGCCTATATCATCACCAATATGCTGGAAGAAGCCGTCCGCGACGGCACCGGACGCCGGGCCAGGGCCCTGGGCCGCCCGGTGGCCGGTAAGACCGGCAGCACCAACAACCATCATGACGCATGGTTCATCGGCTACACGCCGTATCTCCTGACCGGAGTCTATGTCGGTTTCGACCAACTCGCCCCCCTGGGTCGCCTGGAAACCGGTTCGCGGGCAGCGCTGCCCGCTTGGCTGGCCTATCGCCAAGAGGTGGAAAGCATGTATCCTGAGCAAAACGTTACCCCTCCCCCCGGACTGGTCATGACTCGGGTCGACGCTGACAGCGGCCTGCTGGCCGGACCGGCCTGGGAGGGAGATACGTATCTGCTGCCCTTTGTTTCCGGGACTCAGCCCCAGCAGGCGGCCAGATCGCGAATGAACGGCGACACGGGACGAGCGAGCACGGAGGAAGATCTGTTGCGGCAGATATTTTAATACTGAACCGCCCGATTTGCTCAAGACACCAAGGACTCCAAGGTAAAGACATCGCCGATAGGCGACGAGTCTTTTGGCTTCCGCATCTTTCCAACGGAATGAAAAAATCTCTTCCTGGCGTACCCCGTGTCTTGAGCCAAGCGGGCGGTTCAATTCCGGAAGTGTCAACAGGTTTTGAACCATCCCTCGATCTCGATCTCGATCGCGATTTGTTTTTTTATTGAGAACAGATTTTTCCTCCATGCACCATTGCCAACACTTTTTTTTTGTGGCTTGATGCCGATCCGTCATTATTCCCTCAAGGAGCACCAACCATGAGCATTGAAATCGCCAAATCCTTCATCAAGGCGACAACGGAAGTCCTGTCCACCATGGCCATGATCACCCCCGTGGCGGGAAAGCCGTATGTCAAGAAGGACAGCATGGCCAAGGGCGACGTCACTGGCGTGATCGGCCTGACCGGGGATAAGGCCGGGACCATCTCCGTGACCTTCACGCAGAAATGCGCGCTTGCGGTTGTCAAAAATATGCTGGGTGACGCCATAGAAGACGTCATTTCGGACACCAAGGACGCCGTGGGCGAAATCACCAACATGATTTCCGGCAAATCCCGTCAGCTTCTGGCCGAGACCGGACTGACCATCCAGTCCGCCACGCCCACGGTGATCATGGGCAAAGGCCACACCATTCATCACATCTCCTCTGAGCCGATAATGGCCATCCCGTTCACCACGGATTATGGTGAGTTCACTGTTGAATTTTGTTTTCAATGATGCGAACTTCCACTGTGGCGCAACGAAACCGACCAACCGTGATCCCCGCCCCGAGGATGTCGGCGCATATATCGGGCATCTCAAGGCTGGACTCCGCATTATCTGAAACCTTTTGACCAGGACGACGTATCATGCGACTGCCGCGAATTTTTCTATTATTTTTTTTGCTTCTGCTTCTGACCACCTCGGTCCACGCTCGCCTGGAGATCAGCCCGCCCTCTGAACTGACGGCCCGCAACTATTTTCTCATGGACGCCCGCAGCGGCGCGACCCTGGCGGAAAAAGACGCCGACCAGCGCGTGGAGCCAGCCAGCTTGACCAAGATCATGACCGCCTACCTGGTCTTTCGCGAGCTGCAAGCCGGGAAACTGACTCTGGAAGAGGAAGTCCTGGTCAGCGAACAGGCCTGGCGCACCGGAATGACCGGAGCATCCCGGATGTACATTGACGTGGGCAGCCACGTCACCGTGGAGGACCTGATCCGAGGGATGATCGTCCAATCCGGCAACGACGCCTGCGTGGCCCTGGCCGAACGGATCGCCGGAACCGAAGCGGCCTTCGTGGACTTGATGAATGCCCAGGCCCTGGCTCTGGGCATGAACGACACCCAGTTCCAGAACAGCCACGGCCTGCCTAGCGAACAACCGCAGTATACCTCAGCCAGGGACATCGTCACCTTGGCCAGAGAGCTGATCACCAGTTTCCCTGAATATTACGGCTACTACTCGGAACGCAGCTTCACCTACAACGACATCACCCAGCACAACCGCAACCTTCTTTTGGGCCGGGATCCCTCGGTGGACGGCGTGAAAACCGGATGGACCTCGGCGGCTGGATACAATCTGGTAACCTCGGCCCAGCGCGACGAGATGCGTTTAGTGGCCGTGGTCATGGGCATCGAGGCTTCCAGCTCCCGTGCAGGCGGCCTGGCTCGGGCGGATCAATCTCAGGCCTTGCTGAACTGGGGGTTCCGGCAGTTTGAAACCGCGACCATTCAGCAGCCCGGGGAAATTCTCGTTGAACCTCGGCTGTGGTTCGGAGCGGAGACCCGCCTGCCTGTGGGCCTCGAAACGACGTTTTATGCCTCCATACCCAGAGGCAGCCGGGAAAACCTTCGCTTGGAAATGGCTCTTCAGGAGCTGATCGAAGCTCCGGTGGAAGTCGGTCAGCCATTAGGAGAGCTGCGTGTTTATCTCCAAGACGACCTGATCGCCGAGCACCCCCTGGTGGCCTTGCGCACCGTGAGCAAGGGCGGCATTTTCCGCTATCTTCTGGACACGATTCTACGCTGGTTTCAATAAAGGCTCCGGGTTTCTGGAGCACGGAACAATACCTGAACGGCAACTCCGACGCTTCCACCTTGGCTTTATCGTCCAAACCGCGGATCAATAACATTGGCCCTTCGAGCTTCAAGGAGCGACTCCATGAAAAAACTAGAGATCATCACCCGCCCCTTTAAATTGGACGAAGTAAAGACGGCATTGACCGGCCTGGGGGTCAAGGGCATGACCATCACTGAGATCCGGGGATTTGGTCGGCAGCGCGGCCATAAGGAAGTCTATCGCGGGGCCGAGTATCAAGTGGAGTTCACTCCGAAAATCAAGATCGAGGTGGTGGTGGACGATGTCATGCTCGACGACGTGATTCAGACCGTCCAGAAGACCGCCATGACCGGCAAGGTCGGCGACGGGAAAATCTTCGTGCTCCCCGTGGAAAACGTCATCCGCATCCGCACCGGAGAACAGGGAACCGAGGCCATTTAGCCGAACTTCTCTCACCCCAGGCCGCCGCTTCGCGGTTGATGTTCACCTTTTCCACGGCGGTACGCATTCCATGTCGCCTTGTTCCGACTCACCCTCCAGTTCTTCTTCCGGCTCCCCTGCACTTGATTCAGCGACGCGACAAGGCGCCGCCGCTCGATTACGCGACGAGCGCGACGATCTTTTGCGGACCCCGTTGGACGGAGGCGTGGTCCCGCCTGATTTTCCAGTGTGTTTGACCCGGCTTACGGATCGCTACTTCCAGAGCAGGGTTTCGGAAATCCTGGCGCAATCCACCGAAAGTTCAAGCCGGATTTCCGCTGATTCCTTCGTCGTGCTGGCCGTGGGTGGGTATGGCCGGGAATCTCTGTGCCCTTATTCCGATCTGGACGTGCTGATGCTGTTCCAGGATGGCGTGCCTGAAACAGCCGGGCTTTTATGCCGGGAGCTCTTTCTCCCGCTCTGGGACCTGGGGTTGGACCTGGGGCACGGGGTTCGCGGCATCCAGGAATGTCTCACCCTGGCCCAGGAGGACCATAAGACCTTCACCGCCATGCTTTCAGCGCGGTTTCTGGCCGGAAGCCGCCCCTTGTTGCACCAGTTCGCCGAAGCCTTTATCGAGCTGGCCGCGCATTACGATCTCGCACTCCTGGCTGATGTAGCCATCGCCTCAGATAGTCATGGTGCTCAGGACAGACATGGTGAACATGTTTCCAGTCCGGCCGGGTCCGCGGGGGAAGTCCCAGGGGAACTCTCAGAGGAAATTGCAAGCGGGGCTCGAAAGCGAAACACCGACTTCTTTTTCGACCTTTCGACGGAAAACCTCCTGGAACCCAACCTCAAGACCAGCCCCGGCGGCCTTCGGGACTATCATCGTCTGCTCTGGCTGGCGGTCCCGCGCCTGTCCCCGGACAAGGACCGAATAATCACACACCCGGCGGGCCCATTCTCTGAAGCGGACGTTTTTCAGCTGGAACAAGACGTGACCTTTTTGCTCCAAACCCGCACGGCCCTGCACCTGACGGTCGCCCGCAAGGCCGACGTGCTGCATCTGGAATTGCAACCGCGAGTCGCCCGCCTCCTTGGATTCGAAGGGAACGACGCCGGCTTAGCCGTGGAGCTGTTTCTGAGCAAACTGCACAGGGCCATGGAACGTATCAGGGCCATGTATCTGGCGGTCCTGCGCACCATTCGCGGCCAGGAACACCCTCCATCCCTCCCTTGGCTGGAGAAGGAAGCCCACCAGGGCATCGCCCTGGCCGCAGACGGGCTGACCTTTTCCCAGCTCTTCCCCTCTCGACGCGACTCGCCAGGAAAACAGGTCATGGCCCTGTTCTCCGTGATGGGACAAAGCGGCCTGCCGCTGTCCTGGACGGTTCGCGATGCCGTGACGTCCGCCTGCGCCACCCTGCTTCAGGACATCGGAGAGCGATTCGAAATCCTCCAGGAACTGGCAGCCATTCTGATGGCTCCAGGCGGCGTTCAGGCTGGACGCGACCTGCTCGCTTCCGGTGTGCTGGGCGCCTTGATTCCGGAATTCGGCCGCGTTCAGGACCGGATACAATTCGACGCCTATCACCTGCGCCCTTTGGGGGCGCATACCATGGAAACCCTGGGCTGGCTGAACAGGTGGAACAAGAGAGACGAAGAAGATCTAATCTCCTGGATAGGAGAACGAAGGTCGATATTGGCGGGGGAAATACTGCAACGCCTTCCGGACGCCACGTCTTTGGTTCTGGGGGCGTTGCTGCACGACATCGGCAAAGGCGCATCCGACCATGCCGCGGCCGGGGCCGAAATGGCCGAGAGGATCCTGGTGCGCTTTCAGGTTCCGGAGCCGATCGCCCGAGAAACTACGTTCCTGGTCCGTGAACACTTGTTGTTGTTCAAGACCGCCACCCGCAAGGATCTGCACAATGAACAGGTGGTGGCCGCCTGCGCCGAGCGCGTCGGCGACGAGGCGAGGCTGGATCGTCTGTTCCTGCTCAGCATGGCCGACGCCCGGGCCACCGGCCCCAAGGCGTGGAACGAGTGGACCACGTCCCTGCTTCAGGATCTTTACTTCAAAATCCGCAAGCTCTTTGCCCATGGCCCGCTGTCCGAACCCCAAGCCATGGAGCGGGTCGAAAGGGTTCGAGAAGAGGTCAGGCACCTTTTCCTGGGACGCGACGTCCCCAAAAAACTGGATGACAAACTGGATGACAAACCGGATGGCGACCTGAATGATCTCCTGCGCAAGATTCCCTTGCGCTACCTGCTGACCACCCCGCCCGACACCATCCACCGCCACATCCACCTCGTCTCGCGCCTTGGTCGAGAGGTGGCCGAGGAGAAAATACGCATCCCCGGAGGTCGCGGCGGTCTGGGGCACGCAACCGTGGAAGCGGCGGACCTCCCGGAAATGGGCTGCCACGAAGTGACCTTCGCCGTCATGGACCAGCCCGGCATCTTTCCGGTGCTCTGCGGCTCGCTGGCCCTGCACGAAGTGAACGTCCTGGCCGCGGAGGTGGTCACCTGGCCCAACGGCGTGGTGCTCACCCTGTTCAAGATTCAGGATCCGCCAGACCCTTTGCACCTGGATGAATTAGCCTTCCGCCTCAAACAAGCGGTCAAGTACACCATGACCGGCAAACTGTTCCTGGACTACCGGCTGGAAGAAAAACGCCGTTCCCGGTTGAACGCCAAAATCGTCCCCCACGCATTGCCGCCAACGGTCCGGGTCGACAACGAGACCAGCGATTTTTCAACCCTGATCGAGGTTATTGCCGATGACCGTCCTGGCTGCCTCTACCAGATCGCCGATGCTTTCGAGCGTCTCCAGGTCCAGGTCCATCGCGCAAAAATCGCCACCCAGGCCGACCGCATTGCCGACACCTTCGACGTCCTGGACCATCTGGGCCAAAAAATCACCGACCCCGCCCACCTTCGGGAAATTCAAAACGCTCTGCTTTTTGCTCTCCGAAGCGGGTCCGAATCGACCACGAACGGGTAAGCCCACCGTCCTGGCGGTTCCGGGCGATTCCCCACCCGTGCGCTACACCGCCTCGTCGATGATCCGCGCGGCGGCCTGCTCCGGGGCTCTGGAGGCAGCCGCCAATTCCTCCTGGCGGCGGAGGTTCTGCTGTTGAAGTCGTTCCTGCTCCAGGATTTCCCTGCTCCGCTCACGCTCTGCATCAATCTTGGCCGTGGCCAACTGGTCCTGTGCCGAGGTAACGTCCATGAAGAACCTCCTTGTTCGGTTGAAATATTTTGACTCTACCGACCTTGAATTGGATCGTTCAAAACCTGGTATCTGCTCAAAAAGTCCGGGCTTACTCCACTGCGCAGCCGTTGTGCCGGATGCGGCTATCGCCTTATCCGGCCTACCAGGAATCCTGCAACCACGGCAGCAACGGTTTCGTGTAGGCCGGATAAGCGAAGCGCATCCGGCGTCTGTCTGCCCAGGGTGATTGAGCAGTTACAAAACTTGTACTGACAAGCGTGTTGCTCTACGATGATGACCGTTAACAACGCCCCTATCCGCGTATTTTATCAGCGACGTTCAGAAATTCTTCCAGACAGGAGGCAACCATGGGCAGAGCACAACCCGTCGAGAGCATCAGCGTTCAGGAATACCTGGCCGGTGAATTGGAAAGCCATGTCCGCCACGAGTATATCGACGGCGCGGTTTATGCCATGGTCGGTGCCAGTGATCGACATGGGCTGATATCCGGAAACATCTTCGCGGCCCTGCGGCCTCACGTTCGCGGCACGCCCTGCCAGTTGTTCATGGCGGACATGAAGGTCCGCGTCCAACTCCAAGGCAAAACCATCTTCTACTACCCGGACCTCATCCTGTCCTGCGACCCGAAGGACCGGCAACCCTACTTCCGAACCAGCCCGTGCCTGATCGTCGAGGTTCTTTCCGCCTCTACGCGCCGGGTGGATCAGCAGGAAAAGCTGTCCACCTACATCACCATCCCCAGCCTGCGGGAGTACGTGCTCGTTGATCAGGATTGCAAACTGGTTCAGGTGCATCGCCAGTCCGGGAACTGGGTCGGCCAGACCATGACCTCGGGATCGGTCCTGTTTGAGTGTCTGGCCGTGGAACTGCCGCTGGAATTGATCTACGAAGACGTCCCGCTTCCGGGCCCAGGCGTTGACGTCCTTCGGGAGCAAGATGCTTTGGGGTACGGCGAAGAGGCTGAAGCCCCCCTGCCCCACCCATGACGCCCCCGTCCGGTCAAGACGTTTTTTCCAGGATTTCAGCCAGGGCTTGACTGAACCGTCGCAAATCCGCCTCCGTAACGACCAATGGCGGAAGAAGCCGAAGCACCCGGTCCTGGGTCAGGTTCAGGACAAAGCCCGCTTCCAGAAGCCCACGCCAGACGTCCTGGCCGGGAAAAGACAGTTCAATGCCCAGCATCAGGCCGCGACCGCGCACGTCGGTGATCTTGCC
>SKYX01000322.1 GCA_007127655.1 Desulfonatronum sp. | reverse complement strand
TGTCCCGGCGCATCTGCTCCAATAGATCCAGCCGACGGGCGTTGATCCCCTCGTACTGGCGATCCAGTTCGTCCTGCTCCGCCTGCAATTCGGCCAGTTGTCGCTGGACTTCCGCGGGTTCCAGATCCACGTTCCGCTCCAAACCGCGTTCAGCCAATCGAATCCGCTCAAGTTGCCTATTCAACCCGCCGATCTCGTAGCGTTCGATCTGGTTGATTTCTCCGGCCAGGTCGTTGGCGCGGGCAACGAGAGGCAACAGCTCTTCCCTACCCGCGTAGCCTTCAGCGATCACCACGCCGTCCTGTTTGACCTGACGCAAAAACCCGATGAAATCGCCCCACTCCCGGCGCTCGACGACCATGGCCTCCCGAGGGGTGGTCCACTCGGAGATCAGCGGCTCCGGGTACCACATGAAATCCCGGCCGGTCAGATCCCGGTTGCCCTGCTTGATCAGAAAGCGCTGGGTCAGGTCCACATCCTCCGGAATCTGGTGCCCGGATTCCCGCAGGACCAGTCCGGTAACATTTTGGGAGCGCATCGGATTGCCCAGCACGCGCACCGTGGTCTCCGGATCGGGGTGGTATTCGAACTCCACCACCGGGGCCGGCCAAAAGTGACCCAGCCCGCGCACCGCGATCAAGGTCAGCAAGCCGAAAACCATGATCATGCTCAAGCTGATCATCCCCCCGGTCAGCCAGATCCAGGGAGAACCGCTTTTGAACCATTGACGTGTATTCATGCCCTTATCCTACCCTTTCATCATCCCAACTTTCCCACCTTCCCACTTTCCCACCTCCTACAACGAACTGTACTTCTTGCGCAGCCGCTGCCGCACGATTTCCGCGGCCGTGTTTACGATGAACGTGAGCACGAAGAGCACCAGGGCCGCCAGGAACAGAATCCGGTAGTGCGTGCTGCCCACGGCGGTCTCCGGCAGTTCCACGGCGATGTTCGCGGACAAGGTGCGCATGCCCTCGAAGATGTTGAAGTTCATCACCGGACTGTTTCCCGTGGCCATCAGCACGATCATGGTTTCGCCCACGGCCCGGCCGAAGCCGATCATGATCGCCGAAAAAATCCCCGGACTGGCCGTCAGCAGGACAACCCGGGTCACGGTCTGCCAGGGAGTGGCGCCCAGGGCCAGGGAGCCCTGGGTCAGGTGCTTGGGAACGTTGAAGATGGCGTCCTCGGCGATGGAGAAGATGGTCGGAATCACGGCGAAGCCCATGGCCAGTCCGACCACCAGGGCGTTGCGCTGGTCATAGGTAATGCCCACTTCGGTCAGCCATTGCCGGGCGCTGCCGTCGAAAAACCAGATTTCAATGTGCGGGCTGAGGGTGACGCAGGCCCATCCGAAGACCAACAGCACGGGCACGAGCAGGGCTGCTTCCCAGCCGTCCGGGACCAGCAGGCGGACGCGGTGCGGCAACATGCTCCATAAAAAGGCGGTCAGAAGCATCATCAGGGGCATGAAGACCACGATGGAAAAAACCGCGGGCAGATTGCTCTCCACGAACGGGGCCAGCCAGAGCCCGGCCAGAAAGCCGAGGATGACCGTGGGCAGGGCCTCCATGACCTCAATGGACGGCTTGACCACGGCCCGCAGCTTGGGGCTCATGAAATACGCCGCATAGATCGCCCCGAGCACGGCCAGGGGCATGGCGATGAGCATGGCGTAGAACGAGGCCTTCAGCGTGCCCAGGGTCAAGGGCATCTGGCTGAACTTGGACTCGAACTCATCCGAGGCCGAAGAGGACTGCCAGACATAGTCCGGTGCGGACCGGCCCTCGTACCAGACCTTTTGCCACAGGGCGCTGAACGAGTATTCTGGGTGCGGATTGTCCACATCCAGCAGCTGCAGATTCTGGGTCTCGTCCAGGGCCAGCAGGGCCGCGTTGGTCGGGGAAAAGGCCAGGGTCTGGATGGGGGAGTCCGCCACCGGCTTCAGCAGCAGGGTCCGCTGGGAGGTGGGATAGTGCAGTCCCACGACCCCGGCGGCGTCGGCCGCGGCAAACCCCTTGCGGGTGTACTCCGTGGCCAGGGTGGTGATCGGGGCGGTATGGCGGTCAAAATCCCGAACGTGTGTGATGGCGTATTCGTTTTGCTCGTCCCGGACCAAAAAATATTGGCTCAAGGTTCCGTCGGACCGGCCGACGATGAGGGAAACCGTACCCAACAGGAAGTCCACGGCGGTGATGGACACGGATGCGTCCGGAACCACCTCCAGACTGTGTGCCGGTCCGGCCTGGGACGGTTGACGCAGATCGTAATAGTGCAGCTTGCCGTGCGCATCGGCCAGGAACAAGTTGATCATGTTCGAAGAGATCAGCACATCCACGACCTCGCCCGGTGCCGACCCGAGATCGTGTTCGGTGGTGGTGACCACGGTTTCACCGGTCAGGAAGGACGTTCGGGTGGCGAGCTGAACCAGGAGCACCCGGTTATCGTCGGTCACCGTTGCCACGGCCGTCCCGGCGGCAGCCCGCTGCACGGCAATGTGGCGCAGTGGACGATGCATGGGATCCACCGGGACGGGATCGCTGCCGAAGGGAAAGGTCAATTTGGGAACAACGGTCCGGACATTGTCGGTCCAGTCCAGCTCGAACTCATGGCGGACCAGGATGGCCGTGCCGTCCGAAAGCCCCAAGACCACGAGATTGGAACGCGGTTCTCCCTGGCCAAAGGATCGGATTTCCACGCCTTCCGGTACAGGAAGAAGAACCTTCTCCATGGGCATGCCGGTGGCCATATCGAAAAAAAGCACCTCGCCGTTGCCGCGATACCGGACACCGACTTCCTGGTACCGATCCATATCCAGCAACAACGTGCGTTCCTCCGGCCCTCC
>SKYX01000116.1 GCA_007127655.1 Desulfonatronum sp. | reverse complement strand
TGTGCATGTGGGAACAGGACGGCATCCACATCCGGTACGTCCCGGTCAAGGGCGTGTTCGGCGTGCTGGTCCTTTCCGGCGAAGTTTCTTCGGACATTACGGACACCGGGCCGATGCGCGACGGCCGGTTCCTGCCGGACGTGCTCCCCTTGGTCTCGAAACATTCCAGGAGAGCAGGAACAGATGGGACGGATGGGACAGTTGGGACGGGGAGCGAGGAGGTCCGCGCACAGAATACGGCCTGTGTGCTTCGGGCCTATCTGCTACATGCCTGGCGCACTTTGCAAACGCACCCGTTGAATGTCCGCCGCGAAAAGGCGGGACTGCCGCCCATCACGGGATTGGTCACCCAGCGTGCGGGAAGATTGCGACCGGTGCTGCCTTTTTTCCGGCGCTTCGGCCTGCGAGGGCTGAGCATCGCCTCGGGCGCGGTGTTTCGCGGTTTGGCCCGGTATCTAGAGCTGGACTGGCAAGCGCCACGGGACACCGGAAACCTGGCAACGGATTTTGCCCAAGACCTGGCAGCCGTGCCGGAGCACTTCACCCGGTATGATTTCATCCACCTGCACACCAAGGCCCCGGATGAGGCGGCCCACGCCAAGGATCCCTTGTTCAAGAAATTGGTGATCGAGGCTCTTGACCAGGCCTTGGGCACGGTGGAGCATGACCTGCTGAAGAATCCGGACCTGCTGCTGGTGGTCACCGCGGACCATTCCACCCCCAGTTCCGGAAACATGATCCACTCCGGTGAATCCGTGCCGTTGGTCCTGCACGGGGCCGGAGTCCGGCGAGACTTGGCGGATCGCTTCGATGAAATTTACGCGGCTCAAGGATGCCTGGGCAGTGTGCGTGGCACGGAGTTGATGCGGCTGATTTTGAACCACCTGGACATGGCCCGCCTGGAAGGCATTCGGGACACCCCGGAGGACTGCCTGTATTGGCCCGGAGACTACCAGCCCCTGCGCGTCTCTTAACACTACAGCGAAACTTCCGTTTCCATCGTCTGACCAAGATGTTTAACCACGGGGCACACGGGGATCACAGGGAAAGAATCCCTGGTTTTTTCGGAATATGTTCCCCCGTGCCCCCCGTGATCTCCGTGGTTAAATCTTCAGCGGGGTCGGCTGTTGCCCTACAATGTCATTGTAGGGCTAACTCTCGCATCCATTTAACCTCGTATTCCCGGGAAATGCAAATGTACGACATCGGTGTGATTCACGGTCGGTTTCAGGTCCCGCACAACGACCACCTGCGATACCTGCTGGCCGGCAAGGCGCTCTGTCGCCACCTTGTCGTGGGCATCACCAACCCGGACCCCAGCCTGACCTCCGAGGTGGCCGCGGATCGCAAGCGATCCAGCGCCCTGGCCAACCCCCTGACCTTTTACGAGCGCCTGGTGATTCTCCGGGACGTGCTCCTGGAAGCCGGGGTCAACCAGTCAGAGACGACCATCGTCCCCTTGCCCATCACCCACCCCGATCTCTACCACCATTATGTCCCCTTGGACGCGGTTTTTCTGCTCTCCATCTGCGACGACTGGGGGCGACACAAGTTGGATCAGTTTCAGTTACTTGGATTGAAAACCCATGTTCTCTGGGATGTTCCACCAGAGCAAAAAGGCATCAGCGGCACGGAAGTCCGTCAAGCCATGATCGACGACCGGCCCTGGGAACACCTGACCCCGGCGGCCACGGTTCGGCATTGTCGGGCCTGGAGCATCGCGGAGAGGCTGCGGGGGGCTTGAATACTGGGGTGGTTCAGAACCTGTTGACCCACTTCAAAACGGCCCTTTTTCCGATAGGCTGTAATCCTCATCATCCCCGCAGCAACACGATGGCGATGATCGCCAGGACCAGGTGCCGGGACAACTCATCCAGGCGCTCCGCGACCCCTGGCAGAATACGCCCGTCCAAGGCCAGTGTGCCGTTGTAGTCCAGGAAGAGATGGCCCAGGCGCAGCGTTTTCCAGCCTGGAACGTCGATGTGCAACATGCGTTTTCCTTCGTGTGTTGGTACCGTCAGAGCCAGCCAGCGGGATAGTTTTCGGCAGGGTAACCACTTTGCAGGAATGAAAATGGCCAGGGCGAGGCACCTGCGTTCCCGGGGCAACTTCCGAAATCCGAATCAGAGAGAGCCAGGCTGGAAACCGCCCCGGCTCAATTGGAGGTCTGGCCCGGGATACGTTTTTCGGACCCTGAGCCAGGCGGAGTGTTTCAGCCGTGGGGAGATGCTCTCCGCATTCCGGAAGGCTGGGCATTCATCATCCAGGCCGGGGCGGTTTACGAACAACCGCCCCGGGCGGGTTAGTAGACGACCCGCCGGATGCCCTCGATGGCCCGCAGCACGTCCGCAAGCTCGTTGGTGGGGGGCTGGTGGATGATGTAGACGGTCTGGACCAGGTCGTTCAGTTCGCGGGAATTGTTCTCCCGGATGTTGATGCCCAGGTTGCCCAGGGTGGTGGCGATCTTCCCAAACATCCCCGGCTTGTCCTCGTGGGTGATGAAGACCGTATAGATGCGTTTGCCCTCTTCCTCCACGGTTTCCCCGACGTTGACCGAACTGTGGAAGTCGCCCCGGCGCAGATAGCCGACCACGACCTCGCTGATCTCCAGACTGGTGCGGCGCACCGCGTTGCGGGTGCTGGCGCCCAGGTGGGCGCTGAAAATGATGTTCTCCAGCCCGCGCAGCCTGCTCAGAAAGGGATCCCCCTCCCGCTTGGGCTCCACTTCGTAGCAGTCCAGGGCCGCCCCGGCGATGCGACTGCTTTTCAAGGCGTCGTAGAGCGCTTTTTCAGAGACGTTCTTGCCCCGGGAGGCGTTGATCAAATAGGCGGTGGGCTTCATCATGG
>SKYX01000382.1 GCA_007127655.1 Desulfonatronum sp. | reverse complement strand
TTGATTTTCTGAGCAGTACGAGAATTCGGCCTTTCTCGTCGAACAGCCTGGATTGCTTTAACCTGAATACCCCTCTTCCCGCCTACGACATCTGAGCGTTCCCTTCACGTCTTTTTTTAGCTGCCAGATGGGTTTGACTGACAGAGGACAACCAGCATCTCTTCTCAATATTTGCCCTGACATCCAAATGGTCAAGGCGACTCGCACACCCGAAACACACTCACTAGTCAATGGCAGGGGGCATGGGGCAGGCGCCCTGGTCCAGGTAGCAGGCGCAGCGGTCCCGGACCGAGGGCAGCCAGGCAAAAGGCACGTTGCGGCAGAAGACTTCGGCCAGCCCTTCGCGGGTGGTCGGGTAGAGCATTTCCAGACCCAGATCCTTCCAGACCAGGTTCGGCCGGACAGCCACTTCCAGGTTGAAGCCGCGTACCGCGTCCGTGGTCAGCAGGGCCGGACGGCGCAGGGCGTGGTAAATATTTTCCAGAACAAAGCAGCCGGAGAGGGCCAGCCAGACAGGCAGGCGGAGATGCCGGAAGCGGGGGTAGAGCGTCCTGGCCTGGGTCATGAATTCCATCCAGTTTTGTGGCTGACTATCCCCAACAGGACTGGCCCCGCTCCATTCGGACAGGGCCACGGCGGAAAGGAGGCGGGCGGCGTCATGGACGTGCATGTGGGAGAAGACGTTTTGCCCAGGCCCCGGTTGGATGACCAGCCCCCGACGAACCTGATCGAACAGCAGGGACGTCGCGCCGTAAACGTGGGGCAGGCGCAGGATCGCCAGGCGGATTCCGGCTTCCGATGCCATGCGGGTCAGGGCCTGCTCCGCTTCCACCTTGGCCCGGCCATAGCCCAGGGTCGGTTTCAGGGTGGTCTGGGCGTCCACAGGCGATTTCTGGCTCTCGTAGACCAGCAGACTGGAGGAAAAGACAAAAGCGCGGGCACCGGCGGCAATAGCCTCGCGCATCAGTGTGACGGAACCATCCACCAGGGTCGGGCGAACCAGTTCATAGCGTTCGAACAGGGCTCGGCCGCCCAGATGAATGACGATGTCCACGCCCTGCACGGCCCGCCGAATGCTTTGAACGTCCTCCAGGTCCCCGGGGATGATCTTGGCATCCAGGCTGTTCAGCAGCGTGGCCCGGGATGGCCTGCGCACCAGCAGGCGCGGCACCAGGCCCTGTTCAGCCAATAATCTGGCCAGTTCCAAACCGATAAACCCTGTGGCTCCGGTGACCAGGATCCGGTTCATGCCGTGCCTCGCAGTTCGGCGACAATGTTTTCCAACTGCTCAACCCTGGCATGCAGGGCGTCCAGGTCCTGCTTCCGGGCCAGCCCCACATCCGCCAGGACCCGGCCGACCTGCTCCTCGCCCTGGACTCTCAGGCTTTCAAGTTCCTTGGCAATATCCACGCCCAGGTTGTCCGACCGGGATTGCAGCAATTCCGGAACATTCTCGACGGATTGCAACATTTCCTGGGCCTTGGTCGCCAAGCCCTCGGACAGCAGCAAACCCGCCCCAAGCCCGGCCTGGAAGCCTTTGCGAAACAAATCCGACATGGTTGTTCTCCCTGTTGAACTACGTTCCTCGAAACATCTTCCAGGCCAACCACACTCCCAAAAGACCCGAGAGTGAGAAGCCGGCCACGCCCAAAGCCGGTACACCGTTCCAGTGCGGTCCCACGTCCGAGATGTAGACCAGGGCCGAGCCGATGATCAGGGCCGCGGTGACCAGGGCCCCGCCCAGGCGATTGCCGATCAGCCGGAGCTGATTGGGCAGGTTGCCGAAATCGCTCTGGTGCAATTCCACGGCCAGTTTGCCGGCCACGGCCGTGTCCAGAAGCTTGGTCATACGCCGGGGCAGGTTGATCAGGTCGTCCCAGCGCTGTTCCATGTCCCCGAGCATGGACTTGTCGGACAGGCCGGGCAGCAGGCGGCGCAAGGCGTAGCGCGCGGCCACTGGGCGGAGGGCCTCTACGGAGTCGAACTCCGGGTCGAGCACCCGCCCTGCGGCCTCGATGGAGAGCAGAGCCCGGGCCATGAGAATGTAATCGGACCGCAGGAAAATGCCGTAATCTCGGCAAAGATTGGTCAAATCCAGCAGAAAACGGCCCAGGTTGATCTCACCCAGCGGAACGTGCATGCCCTCCAGGATGAACATGATGTCGGCCTGAAAGCGCTGCACATCCATGAGCGGCGGGACGCCGACGGCCATATCCATGGCCACCTGGGCCACCTTGTTCGGATCGTTCTTGATCAGGGCCAGGATATAGTCCACCAGGGCCGAACGCATGTCCTGGGTCAGTCGCCCGCACATCCCGAAATCAAAAAAGCAGAGCTTGTGGCTTTCCACGATTTTCAGATTGCCCAGGTGCGGGTCGGCGTGAAAAAAACCGTGTTCCAGCATTTGCCGGACCGCGGCATTCAGACCGAGCATGGCCAAGTCGCGTCGCTCTTCCGGACTCCCCTGGAACATGTCCAGGCGCTCACCCTGAACAAAATCCATGACCAAAACCCCAGGCCGGGCCAGATCGCCGTGGACCTCGGGGGCAAAGACCCGGGGCTCATCCGCGAAGATCCGGTTGAAAAGGAGCATCCCGCGGGCCTCGTTGGTGAAATCCACCTCCCGGAGAATGGACTTGCGCACCTCCGTGACCACATCCGGCAATCGCGCGGTGCGCAGGGAGGTGATCCGTTCATTGACCAACCCGGCCAGGACGGCCATGATTTCCAGATCCGCGGCCAGGATTTTCTGAATGCCCGGGCGGCGAACCTTTACGGCCACCAGGGCCCCGGTGTCCTTGCGCCGGGCTCGATGGACCTGGGACAGGGATGCCGCGGCCACGGGCTCCGGTTCAAAGTCCGTGAACAGGCTTTCCAGGGGCGCGGCGTAGGCCTGCTCGATTTCCCGGCGCACGTCTGCGAGGCTCTCGTGCTGCACGTCCTCCTGCAGTCCCTTGAGCTCTTCGCACAATTCCAAAGGGACCAGGTCCGGGCGCATGGAGAGCAGCTGTCCGATCTTTATCGGCGCGGGCCCCAGTTCCTCAATGACCCGGCGCAAGCGGGCATACGGCGACAGATCTTTGGCCAGGGAACAGGTCCGGCGGCAGTTCCAGGGAAATCGACTCAGCCCCAATTGACCAAGGAGGCTGCCGAATCCATACTTCATGAGCTTGCCGGCGATCAGGGCAAACCGTTTCGTGGCGGTCAACGTGCCGGCATGGAGCGAGTGGGGGGAGGGCATGATGGTTTTCTCCAAACTTTATGGCCAGTATCCTAGAACGAAGGGAGCATGTGTGTCCAGGTAGCACCGGAAACCAGACGGGCAGATTCGTTCCGATCCTTGGACGCTTTCCAGGTCGGTATCGAAAGCGATTATTTCTCACGTAGGGGCAACCCTTGCGGTTGCCCTTTTCGGGGTGTTTATCGCGACACGCGAACCATGCAGGGCAGGCACAGAGGCCTGCCCCTCCAGAATGCGGATCTGCATTCAGAGGCCAGACGCAATTCGTTGCTATCTCAATCAATCCTCAACCATTCCGGAGGAAACGTGAACGTCAGGTTTTTCCCTATCGAGACCATATCTCCAGAAATGATCGCCCGGTTTGGCGGAAAAACGTGTGCCCTGGCTGCTTTGCGGCAAATCGGGGCACATGTGCCGGCCTCCCTGGGCCTGGGCGTGGAGGCGTATCAGCAGTTTGTGAAGGATACCGGGTTGGATGTGGCCATCGAGAGTTTGCTGGCCCGCAAGCGACTGGAGGACATGCGTTGGGAAGAAATCTGGGACCTGGCCCTGAATATCCGGAGCCTTTTTCTGAAGGCGGAACTGCCTGGTTTTTGGACTGAACTGGGTGCCGAAGCCCTGGGATCGCTTGCCAGCATGGAATCCATGGCAGTCCGTTCCTCAGCCCCTGGAGAGGATACCGGGGCCTCCTCTTTTGCCGGATTGCATGAGTCCCATGTCGGGCTGCCCGGCGGCCCAGGCGGGACTTTGGCCCTGCAGGGCGCCATAGTCCGGGTCTGGTCCTCGTTGTGGTCGGACAGAGCCTTGCTCTACCGCCGGGAGCTGGGGCTGGACCCCACGACCAGCGCCATGGCCGTGCTGGTCCAGGAATGCATCTCGGGTGAGTGTTCAGGGGTCATCTTCAGTGCTGATCCCACGGATGCCACCCGCTGCGTGATCGAAGCCGTGCCGGGCATGAACCAGGCCCTGGTGGACGGCTCCACGCAGCCGGCCCGTTGGATTCTGGACGGAAAAACCGGCAGGGTGCTGGAGGTACAGCCAGGACCATGGGACTTGGGCCGGGATCGGCTGCCCCAGGCCGACGAAATCGGCCGCGTCTGGGAGATGGCCAGGACCTGCGAGGCCCATTTCGGTCAGGCCCAGGACGTGGAGTGGACCCTTCGCGGTTCGAAGCTGTACTGCCTGCAGTCGCGTCCCATCACCACCAATTTGGCCCAAGGAACGTCCTGGGAGGGGGAAGACAAAAGACCCTGGTATCTCAGCCTGCATCGCAGTTTCGAGAACCTGAGGGCCCTGCGCCGGGAGGTGGAAGATGAGCTGCTGCCGGACTTGGAACAGGAAAGCGCGGTTTTTGCGGGGATTGATCTTGCGGGACTGGATGACGCTGCGTTGATCAAAGAGATCCTTCGCCGCCAGGCTGCCATGGCTCGCTGGCGGGATATTTACTGGGCCAGGTTCATCCCCCTGGCTCATGGGGTGCGGCTTTTGGGCATGGTTTACAACGATGCGCTCCGACCGCAGGACCCCTTTGCGTTCACCGACCTGCTCAGGGATACGGACCTGGAGGCGCTCCGGCGCAACAATGCCCTGGAAGAATTGGCCGCCAAGGTTCGCGAGAACCCGGAATTGAGGAAGAGTCTGAAACAGGGCCAGGAACCGGCGGATCGCGACTTCCAGGAGCTGTTCTCCACGTTTCTGAAGGGCCACGGCTCCTTGCTCTGCTCCACGGCCTGGTGCACCGAGGGCGAGCGAGGGGTCGTGAATCTCGTTCTGGAACTGGCAACCAGGCCCGAGCCCAAGCCTCAGTCCGGAAGCGGCGGAGTCCGCGGCGGGAGGCGGGATCAGCCTGAACGGCTTTTCTTGGAGGCGTTTCCGGAATCGCGCCGGGAGTTCGCGGCACAGGTGCTGGATTTGGGACGGGCCGCCTACAAGATCCGGGACAACGACAACCTCGCCCTGGGGCGGATGCAGGGCGAACTGCTCCGGGCTGTGGCCGAGGGTTGGCGAAGGCTGGCTACCCGGGAAAACCTGCCAGACCTGCAACAGGCCTTGGACGCGGTTCCGGCCGAATATCTGGACGTTGCCAGCCCTACCGGGCGCGGTGCGCCGAGCAGCCAGATCGACTCGTCGACCACCGCCGAAAGCTCGACCTTATCCGGCCAGCCCGCCGGGCCGGGGCTGGCCCGGGGTGCAGCCCGGGTGATACGTGAACCAGGAGACCTGTTTGCATTCCAGCGTGGAGAAGTGCTGGTCTGCGAGGCCATGGATCCGGGTATGTCCTTCGTGGTGCCCCTGGCTGCGGCCATTGTGGAGAGCCGTGGCGGGATGCTGGTCCACGGCGCGATCATCGCCCGGGAATACGGCTTGCCCTGCGTCACCGGGGTGAGCGGGGCCACGGACTCCATCCGCACTGGCGACCTTTTGCTGGTGGACGGGTTCACGGGGGCGGTGACGTTTCAGCAGTGATTTCGTGCCAGAATTGAGGGATGGTTCAAAATTGGTTGACAAATCACAGGGCTCTCTTTCTGGCAACCGTACGGTGTAGGGGCGACCGGCCGGTCGCCCCTACGGCCAAGACATGAACAACCGTACTCGAAAGTGTCAACCAATTTTTTTCGGCAAAACGAACCGTCCCAGAATTGACGATCCTAAATCAGGGCCGGATGACTTTCCCGGCCAGTTGGAGGCTGGTGACCACGTCCAGCATGTTGGTAGTCTGGCCTACGGCCTTCTTCTCCAGCAAGTCGAAGTGGGTCAGGCAGGTGCCGCAGACCAGGATTGTCACTCCGGACGCTTCCAGTTTTTGCAGCGCTTCCAGACCCGGACTGCCTTGTACAGCCAGTTGGACTGCGCCGTTGACCAGGATCATCCGCCACAATTGAGGCCCCATTTCCGGGAGCGTGGCCAGAAAGTTGAGCATTAATTTTTCGCCCAGGCCGGGATCACCTTCGCCAATTCCCGGGGCCGTCAGGAAGATCAGGGTTTTGGCGTCCTGGGGCGACGCGCCGGTCTGAGGGACCGGGGCATTTTTCGCCTGGGCGTCGGCTACTCGCGTCGCCGTGATCCGCCATTCACCTTGAGTTGTGTGCTCATTGCCGACTTGGTAGCCTTGATTTTCCAGAAATCGGGTCACATTCTGTAAGGCGGCCTCATTGTCCACCGCGATGCTCACGGCTTCGGGCTGTTGGGCGTCGATATATTGCTTGCACTGGAGAACCGGTTGCGGGCAGGGGAGGCCCTTGCAGTCGAGATGCGTATTGTTCATGGGCGGGATTCCTTCTGGGCTGAAAGGGTTGAATTGGATGGTATGAACAAGCACAGGCGGGAAGAAAAATCAAATTGATGGTTTCTATTGGATTTGGTGGTTGTGATTTGATTTTTCGATAGAGGTGGGGAGGAGTCAGAATTCAGGAGTCAGAATTCAGGAGTCAGGAGTCAGGAGATAGGAGTCAGGAGATAGGAGTCATGTGGCATGAGGTAGGCGTCGGGAAGTTGCTCCGACTTGTCTTGAAATTGGGGAATCAGAACCGTTGAACCGTTGAACCGTGAACCATTGAACCGTGAACCATTGAACCGTGAACCGCCAACCCCTTCTTCCCTTGTCTCCACCCGGCATCCGGTTTAGAAGCCTCGCCATGGGCATTCGCGTCAATCCTCTTTGGTTCGTCACTCCGGCTGGTTTGTTTGCCGAAGTGCTGTGTCGGACTCTGCGGTTTTCCCAGGAAGGGGTGGAGGATGTGGAGAGGGTACGGCGGGAAGGGCCTTTGGTCGTGCCGATCTGGCATGACGAGTTGTTTCCGTTGGTCTACTTACATCGCGATCAGGGTGTCGTGGCCGTGGTCAGCCAGAGCCGGGACGGGGAGTTTTTGTCCCAGGTCTTGGCCAGATTCGGCTTTCAACTCGCCCGGGGCTCCAGCCGTCGGGGTGGGGTGGCCGCGTTGATCGCGGCCCGCAAGGAGATGCGTGCGCGCAACGCGGACGTGGTGGTCACCGTGGACGGCCCCCGCGGCCCCCGGCACAAGGTCAAGGAAGGGGCCGTGTATCTGGCCTCCAAGACCGGCGTTCCTCTGATCCCCTTGCGGGTGTTCATGTCTCGCTCTTTTGTCTTCCGGAAAGCCTGGGACAAGTTCCAGCTTCCCTGGCCCGGGGCCCGGTGTCGGGTGGTCTACGGGCGGCCGTACCGGGTTCCGGCGGAGATGAGCGCGGAGGACATGGCCCGGGAGTGTTCGCGCTTGGAAGACATGCTCAACACCCTGGGCGCGTAGCCCTTCAGCAATCCCAGCATAACTAATCCCGGAGCATTCATGGATTTTTTTCAAGCCGTTGTCCTGGCCCTGGTTCAGGGACTGACGGAATTCCTGCCCATTTCCAGTTCCGCCCACCTGATCCTGGTATCCGTGTTCACGGGCTGGAAAGACCAGGGGCTGACCTTTGACGTAGCCGTGCATATGGGAACCTTGGCGGCCGTGGTCTGGTATTTTCGCCGAGATCTGCTGGAAATGGCCCGGGATTTTTTCTGTTCCGTGACCGGCAAGGGGAGCGGCCCTGGGGCTCGACTGGCCTGGGCCGTGATCCTGGGGACAATTCCGGTGGGGCTGGCCGGGTTGGCGTTTCGGGACGTGGTGGCCACGCATCTGCGCGACCCATTGATTTTGGCCTTTGGTCTGATGTTTTTCGGGCTGCTTTTGGGCTGGGCGGATTGGCGGCACAAGGAGGGGCGCGACGAACACGGTCTGACCTGGCGTGACATTTTGGTTATCGGCTGCGCCCAGGCCGTGGCCTTGATTCCCGGGACGTCCCGCTCCGGAGCGACCATGACCGCCGGTCTGTTTTTGGGCCTGAGCCGGGAGGCCGCGGCCCGGTTTTCCTTCCTGCTGTCCATTCCGGTGATCTTCCTGGCCGGGGCCCTGGAGGCCAGGAAGCTTTTCGACCAGCCGGAGCCCACGCAGTGGGGGGTGATCACCGTGGCCACGGTCCTGGCCGGGATCAGCGCCTATCTCTGCATTCACTTCTTTCTCAAATTTATCCGTACGGTGGGGATGCAGCCCTTCGTGATTTACCGGCTCTTGCTGGGAATGTTGTTGGTTTGGCTGTATTGGTAGCGGACGCCGGAAAATGACCAGACCTTCTTTTTTTGAGGAAAAGTATCTACTTCAACCCAGCTTATTCGAAGTATAAGTGGCCTGGTTATCCGCTCCCCGTCTGCATGAGGACAGGCTTCGCGGGTGTGAGTGATTCGGAGACGGCATGAAAACCACGTCATTCCCGCGAAGGGGGGAATCCAGTGCCGGAATGAGGCTCTACCCAGGATGTGCTGAATCGTTATGAGGAAATTGGAATATCTTGATGCAAAACGGCATATTGTACGGAATCGGCGTCGGCCCCGGAGATCCGGGGTTGATCACCCTGGCGGCGGTCAAGGCTTTGTCCGAGGTGGACGTGGTCTTTGCCCCGGCTTCAACCAAGAATGATTTTTCCGTGGCCCTGGACATCATCCGGCCGCACTTGCGGGCGGATGTGGAAATCCGGCGGCTGGACTTTCCCATGACCAGGGACGACGCCGTGCGCACCGCGGCCCGGGGAAAAAACGCCGAGGCCGTGCTGACGTGCCTGCATGGCGGACGTCATGCAGCGTTCATCACCTTGGGCGACCCGCTGATCTATAGTACCTTCGGGCACTTGCTCCGGGAATTGCGGGCACGGGACGACTTGGCGGAGGTGCGGATCATTCCGGGTATCACCTCCTTTCAGGCGGCCGCAGCCCGAATGGAGCAGACGTTGGTTGAGGGCGACGAGAGTTTGGTGGTGGCCACGGGCAACTGCGACGTGGGTCGGCTGGCAAAGCTGCTGGACGTGGCTGATGCCGCGGTGGTCCTCAAGCCGGCCAAACGTTTCCCCGCGCTCAAAGCGGCCCTGGAAGAACGCGGACTTGCGGACCGGGCCAGACTGATCGAGCGATGCGGCCTGGATGGGGAGGCCGTGTACGTGAACCTGGATCAGGTCCCGGAAAAGCTGTCCTATTTTTCCTTGCTGCATGTCGCGCGCAAGGGCGCCCAAGGAATCAGAACACGAACTCAGGAAGATTCCGCCGGAAAGACGTAGACTTGATCCATGGGAACATGGACGTGGACGTGCGCACCCTCAGGCATGGGGAACAGGCAGGGGACCCGGGCATGCAGATGGATGCTCTCGAGGGCGTTGGCGGGTAAGTTGTCACTTGCGGTATCGGGCGCGTTGGTAGCGACGAAGTTCCGGGGAGCCTGCGGCGCAATGCGCAGGTGGACCAGGGTCGCGCCGGGCAGGAGCCGGGTGGCCAGAACTTCTCCCGGCACACCAGATAATGGGGAGCCCGCATCCGTCTTGAATACCTGAACCGTCTCCGGTCGAAACATGATTTCAATTTCGGCCCCGTCCTGAAAGCCGGCGGAGGCTACCCGTCCAAGCGGGGTGGCGACCTGTCCACCCCGAACCGTCCCCCTAATCACGTTCACATCGCTGAAAAAGGTCGTCACAAAGGCGTTCACCGGCTTGGAGTACAGTTCCACGGGAGTGCCGGTCTGAACGATCCGGCCCTGGTGCATGAGCACGATCCGGTCGCCCATGAACATGGCTTCTTCGGGATCGTGGGTGACCATGACCGTGGCCACGCCGCTGGATTTGAGCACGTGCAGGGTCTGATCGCGGATCTGGACTCGGAGCCGGGCGTCCAGGCTGGAAAACGGTTCGTCCAGGAGGATGATCCGCGGGCTGGGAGCCAGGGCCCGGGCCAAGGCCACGCGCTGTTGCTGGCCTCCGGAGAGTTCGTGGGGGTAGACCTCCGCGAAGTCCCGCATGTTGACCTGCTCCAGGGCCTGAAGCGCCTTTTGTCGGCGGGCACCCTTGGACGCGACGGCCGTCAGCCCGAACATGGTGTTTTGCAGGACCGTCAAGTGGGGAAAGAGGGCGAAATCCTGAAACAGAAAGCCGGTGCCGCGTCGCTCCGGAAGCATCTGACGATGCTGGTCCGCGATGACCTGGTCGTCGATCAGAATCCGGCCGTGTTGGAGTTCCTCAAGGCCGGCGATCAGCCGCAGCAGAGTGGTCTTCCCACAGCC
This sequence comes from Desulfonatronum sp., assembly GCA_007127655.1. Classification (GTDB taxonomy): domain Bacteria; phylum Desulfobacterota; class Desulfovibrionia; order Desulfovibrionales; family Desulfonatronaceae; genus Desulfonatronum. Next base: position 557 of record SKYX01000382.1, on the reverse strand, counting down.
TGACGGTCCCAGCAGACAGACTACTTCGCCGGGTTGGACTTCGAGGTTGATGTCTTGCAGGACGGTCTTGGGGCCGTATGCATGGCGAATGTCGCCGAGGATCAGGGACATGGAAAGGGCCTTTCGCTATTGTCGTGGGTTGGGGGGAGAATTCTGTTTCGCGAATCGTTGTTACGTCTGCCCCGGCCTGGATCTGGCGATCATCAGACTGGCCAGGATCACGGGGATGATTCCGGCGAGGACAATGGCCAGGGATGAGCTGGACGACTCCTTGAGCAGGCCGTCCGAGGCCAGTTCGTAGGAGCGGATGGCCAGGGTGTTCAAGCCAAAGGGGCGCATCATCAAGGTGGCCGGCAGTTCCTTCATCACATCCACGAAAACCAGGACTCCCGCGCTGAGCAGGCTGGCGCGCATGATCGGCCCGTGCACCCGGCGCAGGGTCTGAGCGGCGGACAGGCCCAGGGTCCTGGCCGCACCGTCCATGTTGGGCGTGACCTTTTGCAGACTGGCTTCAACGGTATTGGTGGACACGGCCAGGAAGCGGACCACGTAGGCGA
>SKYX01000431.1 GCA_007127655.1 Desulfonatronum sp. | reverse complement strand
CAATCAGGTTTTTGACCCATTTTTCACCACCAAGGAAGTGGGCAAAGGCACGGGACTGGGGCTGGCCTCTGTCTATGGCATTGTCAAAGGCCATGGCGGCTACATTCACTGTTACAGCGAAACCGGCCAGGGTACGACGTTCCGGATTTACCTGCCTGCCTCTGAAACAGATGCAAACGAAGCGGGTGCGCCGGATCAGCCCGAAGCCGCGACCACGGTTGGCATGGACGGCACCCAGGGCGGCCAAACCATCCTGGTGGTGGACGACGAATCAACCATCCGGGAGCTGACACAGGAGGCCCTTGAGGACTTCGGCTATACCGTCCGCTGTGCGGCCAACGGGGAAGAGGCCCTGGCCATCTTCCGGGAACACGTCTCCTCCATAGACCTGGTCCTGCTGGACCTGAACATGCCCGGCATGGGCGGCCACAAGTGCCTCCAGGAACTGCTTCGCCTCAATCCGGCCGTCCAGGTGCTCATTTCCAGCGGCTATTCCGCCAACGGGCAAGCCGGGGAAAGCCTGAAATCCGGGGCAGCGGGCTACATCGGCAAGCCGTATCAGTTGAAGGAACTGAAGACATCTGTGCGGGAGGTGTTGGAGAAAAAAAGCAGAAAGGCTTCATGGTCCGGGTCAAGCAAATCCTTTTCAACATCGTGGGCAATGCCCTGAAGTTTACGCAACAAGGCATGGTCAGCATTTATCTCAGCGCCCTCTCAGCTGCCAAGGGTGGAGACGTACGGGTCATGTTCTCCATCTCCGACACCGGAATTGGCATCCCCGACGACAAATTCAAGGACTTGTTCCAACCGTTCAGCCAAGTGGACGGCTCCTACACCCGTGCGCACCAGGGCGCGGGGCTGGGCCTCGTCATTGTCCGCAGGCTTGTGGCGTTGATGGGTGGGAACATTGACGTGGAAAGCGTTGTCGGCCAGGGAACCACGGTGCATGTTGTGCTCCCCTTTGCACTGTCAGCAGATGATGATACGGAACTTGACGCTATCGTTTCACTGCCGGGAGAAACCAGGTATGCCCAGAAAAACCATGCAAAAAATTCCCCTCAGTCGACTGAAGGGTATTAACGTTTACATGCGGGATGATCTATATAATATGGCTCGCATGAATCTCGAATTGAGTGATGCTAGAGCCAAATTTGAGAATAGCACATCAATAAGTAGACCGACTATGCATGGCCTTGTTAGTCTCTTTGCTAGATTCATAGATTTTTGTTCTCCAGACATTGAGCGTGTCTTAGCAGCTATCGAACATCACAATTTCCCTATGAATGCACCAATCGAGTTTGATGAAATGTGCCGCAAAGAGCATAAAAATACTTCTTCAGGGAAAGTTTTCCATATTCGCTCACATACCGATAGGAAGAAGTAAATATGAAATCTCTAAAATTGTAGAAGAATTTTATTGGAAAATTGATCATGAAAATACTGTTAACTCTATTAATTTATCTTCTAGCGCAGTTTACATGCCCCACCCCATCTTTTGCAGATGATTCTACTGATATAATCCTGCCAGCTCCCCAAACACAAGGTGGGATACCGCTCATGCAAGCTCTGCGAGAGCGCCAGTCATCGAGGTCGTTTAGCGCGCATAGCCTGCCTGATCAGTTGCTGAGTGATCTGCTGTGGGCCGCGTTTGGGATCAACCGGCCTGATTCCGGAAGGCGTACCGCGCCATCTGCCAGAAACTGGCAAGAGGTGGATGTTTACGTTGTGATGAAGGACCATTCCTATGTCTACGAGCCAGAGTCCCACAGCCTGAAACACGTGGCAAAAGGCGATCTGCGAGCGCATACAGGCCGCCAGGAGTTTGCCGCTACTGCCCCACTAAATCTGGTCTTCGTAGCAGACATTTCCAGAATGACAGGAGTTTCCGCGGATAGCATCGACCTGTACATCGGGGCGGACGTTGGTTTTGTCAGCCAGAACGTCTACCTATTCTGCGCATCCGAGGGGTTGGCCACTGTGGTCAGGGCAAACCTGGATCGGGCATCGCTCGGCAAGGCTCTGAACCTCACTGAGCATCAGAGAATCGTTCTTGCTCAGACTATTGGATATCCTGCGGGTTACAACAATCCATAACAGAACGATGCCTGTATCGCTCTGCAGCGACTGCAAAGCCATCCTAAAGCAACCGGAGGATACATTTGCCGAGAACACAGGTAAGCCTTGAGGCTGGCCCAGTTGGCGTTGATGCTAAGGGTCTGGCGGCGTGAGAGAGGTGGGGGGGCTATGTGGAAGATATGGCCATGAAGACTTGACTTGAAAATGATCAATCAGGAGGCGATGTGAATAGGACAACCAGCGATAACCGCATGGGGGCACGGCGCAAGCTGTACTTTTACCTGAAGGTTCTGGACCAGAACACGTGTGAGGAAGTTGGCCGGTTGGTGGATATCCATTTCGCGGGTATGCTACTGATCAGTGAGCAAGAACTGGAGGTCGATAAGCAACTGGACCTGCGAGTCATGATTGACGACGTCCATCTGGAGCACAGCCCCGGCAAGCTGGATGTCCAGGTGCTGACACGCTGGAGCAAGCAGGACGTCAATCCGGCTTATTTTGTGACCGGGGTTCAATTCGTAAATGTCACACCGAACCAGGAAAGGCTGATCGGGGAACTGATCCAGGCCATAGGATTCAGGGACTGACGCAAGCCAAGCGCAAAGAATACACTAGCTTTTTAGAGACATTATTTCGCATGAAGGTCATTGCTCAAAAGGCCGGGCAAACTCTGAAATTGCCTCTGCCCCTGGCAGGGCAAATTTGTTCTCACGTAACTACCTGAAGTTATGAGGCTGGTTTGCCCTGTTTGGGACGGATCGACTGTCTGACTGAACCAGGAAT
>SKYX01000414.1 GCA_007127655.1 Desulfonatronum sp. | reverse complement strand
GGCAAATCGAAAATGTGGCGAAGCCACAGCCCGTGAGGGCCGGACACAGGACGTGTCCGGTAGCTTTTTTTTGATCCTTGCACTTGGGATTTTTGAACGGACTGTGGATTAGGACTTTTTCAACACTCAGCTAAACGGAAGAACCACGCCCTCGACCCGAAGCCAAGGACCCCCTTTATGGCCCAGATAGACGCGTTTTTTCGAATGATGCACGAACTCGGGGCGTCGGACCTGCACCTCTCCTCCGGCTCCCAACCCATCATCCGCCTGCACGGCGAATTGCAGCGCATCAAGTACAAAGTCCTGGAGCATGAAGAGCTCAAGAAAATGCTCTACGAGATCACGCCGGAGCAAAAAGTCAAGAATTTCGAAGAAAGCGGGGACGTTGACTTTTCCTACGAAATTCCCACGCTGGCCCGATACCGGGTCAATTTCTTTCAACAGCGTCGGGGCTGCGCCGCGGTTTTTCGAGAAATTCCGCAAAAAATCCTGAGTATCGACGACCTGAAGCTGCCTCCGTTGTTCAAGAGCCTGGCCATGCTGCCCAAGGGGCTGGTTCTTGTCACCGGCCCCACGGGTAGCGGGAAGTCCACGACCCTGGCGGCCATCGTGGACTACGCCAACCGGAACCGCAAGGACCATATCCTGACCATCGAGGACCCCATCGAGTTCGTGCACGAGCCCGTCAGTTGCCTGATCAACCAGCGGGAAGTCTCCAAGGACACGGTGAGCTTCAAATCCGCGCTACGCGGAGCCCTGCGCGAAGACCCGGACATCATCCTGGTGGGCGAAATGCGTGATCTGGAAACCATCGAATTGGCCATCGAAGCCGCGGAAACCGGTCACTTGGTTTTTTCCACCCTGCACACCATCTCCGCATCCAAGACCGTCGACAGGATTATTGAGGTCTTTCCCGGCGACGTTCAGGGCCAAATCCGCTCCGGTCTCTCCGAATCCTTGCGGGCGGTCATCTCCCAGAACCTGTTCAAGCGCATCGACCGTCCGGGGCGATGCGCTGCCCTGGAAATCCTGGTGGGCGTTCCAGCGGTGCGCAATCTGATCCGCGAAAACAAAACGTTCCAGATCAACTCCGTGATCGAGACCGGACGCAAATACGGCATGCAATCTCTGGACGACGCCATCCTCAAACTCCTCCAGGAAGGGGCCGTTTCCCCCACGGACGCCTATAACAAGGCTGTTTCCAAATCCAAGTTCCGGGATTTCCTCACCGAGCCCCCTCAGGATTTCACCGAGGTCTGATCCATGCATCGCAGCCAATTGGACGCCACCATCGCCGAGGTGCTGACCAAGGCCCCGGACACCTCGGACATTTTGTTCACCGTGGGTAAGCCCGTCCAGGCCGAGGTTCACGGCAGGCTGACCGACGTGCCCACGGCCCTGCTTTCCGATGCCCTGGTCCCGTTTCAGGTCGAGTCCGTGGCGTTTTGCATGATGCTGAACAAGCACTCCGGCAGCCTGCGCCTGTTTCAGGATCTTCAAGCGCAGGGCTCCTGCGACCTCTCCTACGACCTTCCGGCCTTTTGCCGCTTCCGGGTGAACATCTTTTTTCAACAGGGCTCGGCCTCCATCGTGATGCGCAAGATGCCCAGCACGATCCCCACGCTTCAGGATCTCAATCTCCCTCCGCTCTTCGACCGGATGGCCGACGAAAAATACGGGCTGATCCTGCTCACCGGCGGAACCGGGACCGGGAAGTCCACCACCCTGGCCGCGCTGATCGACGCCATCAACGAGCGCCACTCCAAGCACATCCTGACCCTGGAAGACCCGGTGGAGTTTGTGCACCACCACAAGCGCGGCACGGTCAACCAACGGGAAATGGGCACGGACTTCGATCGTTTTTCCTCCGGCCTGCGCGCGGCCTTGCGCCAAGCTCCCAAGGTGATCCTGGTAGGCGAGATCCGGGACCGAGAAACCATCGAAATCGCTCTCCAAGCTTCGGAAACCGGCCACCTGGTTCTGGGCACCCTACATACCAGCGACACGGGCCAGACCATCAACCGGATCATCGGCATGTTCGAACTGGCCGAAGAACGCCTGATCCGCCAACGCCTGTCCCAGGCTTTGAAGTACGTCGTCTCCCAGCGGCTGATGCCCCGCATCGGCGGCGGACGGGTGGCGGCCCTGGAAGTGTTGACCAACACGCTGCGGATCAAGGAATTGATCGTCAACGGCGAATCCGGCGAAAAAACCTTCTACAACGTAGTTGAGTCCGGCGATGCTTACGGCATGTTCACCTTTGACCAGCACTTGGCTCGGCTGTATTCCGACGAAGCCGTCACCGAGGAAACCGCCATGAACACGGCCTCGGACCGCTCCCGCCTGGGCCAGACCATCAACCGCATCAAGACCCTGCGTGGGGAAAAAGTAACGAATATCGAGGGGCTGGAACTGGATACGAACTACGACCAACGCAACTCCGACTCTTGAGAACGAATATCCACCAGCACCGAAACAGGGAATTTCCGCATGCGCCTGAACTGCCCGCACTGTGACCGACAACTCTCCGTGACCGACGAAAAGATCCCGGTCGGCCAACGCTTCAAACTGGTCTGCCCGCAGTGCAACAAGCCGTTCACCGTGGAGCCTGAGTCTGTTACCACAGCTTCCGCTGCGAACACTGCGTCCTCTGTGCCTCCGCCGCTTCCAACCGCGAAGGAGACAGACTTTTACCCTCCGGGAGCGAAAATTGCCTTTGTTTTCGTGCGCGATCCGGAGTGGAACACTGCCTTGCTCGCCATCCTGGACGAACAGGGCTACCACTTGTCCGCCCCCGGTTTTACGGCGGAAGCACTCCAAAAAATTGCCACCGCGGCATATGAACTCGTGTTCATCGACCATGCCCCGCATGGGGCCGAAGTACTGCAACGCATCCACGAATGGCCGGGAACCCAGCGCCGAGGAGTGAATGTCGTCCTGGTCGGCGACGAGGCCAAAAGTTTGCACCCCGATGCCTCTTTTCGCTACGGCGTAAACTGGTACCTGCACCGAAGCGACGTCGCCGAGATTCCCCGGCTTGTGCGGACCGTCATTGACGGGTACGAGGAAACCTACAAAATGTGGCGTCTGGCCGCTGAAGAATCGGGCAAACCCACGAACTGACGTTCACGGCGGACATGGAATCACAAAATAAAGCACGTTTGTTGAATTGTCTGGAAACCATCCTGGAAATGGAGTCCCAATTACGCTCTCTGCTCGAGGCTGAAGCGTTGGTGATGGAACTCTCGTCCTTGCGATCCTTGATTCGCGACCTCAAGCTGGAGCGAACACCAGTGGACGAGGCGGACATTGAGCGGATTGAACTGGCCACGACGATTTTTTTACAGGAGTTAGAAGTGCAGTTTCAGTACCTGGAAACCAGACCTCACCCCGACGGACTGCTCCAATAAATGCTTTACGCTCTGGATGTCCCACCGACTTACCAAGAAGCAAACACGCCATGAAATGGACCCGCCTGCTCTTTTCTTTCCTCCTGCTGTTGAGCGGCTTTTTGGCCTGGACGCTTCTGATCCATGATCAAGGCTGGAAATCCTACCTGGAACTGCGGGATCGCCGGGATGCACTTGTCGAGCAGATTGCCGCCGTGGACGAGGTCAACCTGGATCTGAGCCGTGAAATCCGTCGACTGACCACGGACCACGACTACGTGGCCAGCGTTATCCGGGTGGAGATGCACTACCTTCGGCCCAATGAAATCCTCTATATTCCGCAAAACGATACGTTCCGGAGACTGCCATGAACGAAAAAATCGCCTGGTATGATGAGGTGTTGCGCCTGGAGCCCAATTCCAAGCTGTTTTTCCCCCTGGCCCAGGCATATATTCAGGATCATCGCCCCAAGGACGCTATCGCCGTATTGCGTAAAGGGTTGACCTTTCACCCGGAACACCTGGAAGCCCGCCTTCTTTTGATCGAATGTCTCTCCGAGTTGGACGCCGTCCCCAGGAACGTCCCCTCTTCCGCCGAAAAAACTCCTGAGGCCGAGGCCCCCTCCTCCCCGGAGCTGGAATCGATCACCAAAGCGTTGGCAAGACACCCTTCCTTTTGGAGGCACTGGGCCACCCGGAGCAGGGCCGAAGGCCGGACCGACCTCGCCGTGACCCTGGACATGCTCGCGGTCCAACTCCGCGGAGCCCGGATCACGTGGGAGACGCTCCTGGAACAAGGCCTGCGCGCGGTGACCGCTGGACGCGAGGAGTTTCAGGCTCCCGCTCCCCGAGAGGAGGACTCTCCACATCCGGAACCCGAACCTCTGTCGGAGCCCGAGTCTAGGCCAGCTCCGAAGCCGGATCTTGCGCCCTCCCCCGAACAGGCACCCGAGCCGAAACCGGTTACGGAAACAACTTCTGACGCGGTACCTGAAACAGCGCAAACTTTTCCCTCGGAGCCCGAACCGGTTGAAAAGCCGAGCCCCGAGGCGGAGGCAGACGCTCCCCTTTCCGAAGGCGAGCGTCGGTACTACGAAACAAAAACCTATGCCGACCTGCTGGCCAAGCAGGGTGAGCATGATGAAGCCCTAGGCCTGTACGCAAAACTTCTCCAAACGTCTCCGGATGACGAACAGCGCCTGGATCTGGAGGCTCGTATCCAGGACCTGCGAGATCGGGCCGCCAAGGGCCCTAGGGAGCCGGATTCTGAATCAACCGAGCCCAAGGATCCGGAACTGCTGGCGGAACCTGAAACTAAGCCAGAACCTGAACTTAAGTCTGATCCGGAACCGGAACATGGCCCCGAAAAAATCGAAACGCCGCAAGATGCGGACGATTCCGACGCTTCGCCCTCCACGTCCCCGTCGCCGAAAACCGCGACCACGAGACAAACCCTCAAAAAGCTTGCGGAACGCTTGGAATCCCGGGCCGGAAAATAATTCCCCCCAAACACGTTCCACACTGCATGCGCTTGGAGTTCACCGCGATTATGACCATCCATCTTCTTTTCCGTCTAAGCCTTTTGGCCCTGCTCATTTCCCTGGCCGGTTGCTCGACCATCCAAAGCGCCTGGGACAAGACCGCCGATGCCTACGAGACCTATGTCGACCCCAAACCGGAAATCGACCTGGACCGCCGTCCCGGTCTGTCCCGAAACGAGCAGCTATTAGCCACGCAATTCAGCCTGATGGACCAGCACTTGGAAGAGATCTTGCGGACCCTGGCCCCTCAGGATCGGTTTCCGCCTTCGCCCTGGTTCACCGCGTTTCTGGAACGATTTCCCTGGGTAAACGCTGTTCTGGCGGTGGACGCCCAAGGTCGTTTACTGACCAGCCACCCGGAGACCCCACTGAAAAACATCGATCTCGAACCGTTGCTGGAACGGGAATGGTCCATGCTCCAGCGAGGTCTGCAAGGGTTCGTCGAGGAGACCCCCCTGGGACCGGAAATGATCATCGCCGGCCCGTTCTTCCGCGACGGAACCTGGCAGGGACTGATCATCGCCCACTTCGACCCTCGCGCTTTGGTGGCCTTCGCCACTGCATCGGAACGCCTGGTCCTGCTGACTCCGGAGACCCTTCTCTGGACCGGCGTGGATCTGGAAATAACCCGAAAAATCTCGGAAGCCCCCTGGGAGAGCATCCTCCGCGATCGGGTCCACGGCCGCCGGTCGACTGAAACCCGATCCTTCCTCTGGCTGTCTCGGCCCATCGGCACCCTGCAACTGATCTACGCCCTGGCCCTGCCCAACTAACGCCATTTTTCAAGGAGTTGCCCATGCCTCAGATTACGGTCATCGAACATCTGCTTTTCCACCAGAAGGAATCCCCCATGGCCACGGGGCGATTCACCCGCCTTCTTTCGGAAATGATCCTCTCCGGAAAGATCATCAATCAAGAGGTGAACAAGGCCGGATTGGTGGAGATCCTGGGGCTGACCGGGGAGACCAACATTCAGGGAGAAAAGGTCCGCAAGTTGGATGAATTCGCCAATCAGGTCCTGGTGCACCGCTTGCAACGGGCCGGCGTTCTCTGCGCCCTGGCTTCCGAGGAAAACGCCGACTTGATCCATATCCCTGCCGACTGCCCTCAAGGGGACTACATCCTGATTTTCGACCCCCTGGACGGTTCGTCGAACATCGACGCCAACGTCAGCATTGGCACGATCTTCTCCATTTTTCGTCGGACCAGTGCTTGCGAGGAACCCGCCACCATGGCCGACGTGCTCCAAAAGGGCGCCCAACAGGTGGCCGCCGGGTACATCATCTACGGATCGTCCACCATGCTCGTATATACCACGGGCAAAGGGGTTCACGGCTTCACCCTGGACCCCAGCGTCGGGGAATTCCTGCTCTCCCATCCGGACATCCAGATTCCGGAACGGGGCAAAATCTACTCCGCCAACGAAGGATACCGGCACTACTGGGACCAGCCCACCCGGAAGGCCATCGACTACTTCAAGGATCCGGACAACGACTCCAAGCGGGTCTATCGCTCCCGGTACATCGGCTCCCTGGTGGCGGACTTCCATCGCAATCTGCTCTACGGCGGCGTCTTTCTCTACCCGGCGGACACCAAAGACTCCAACCATCCCCACGGAAAGCTGCGCCTGATGTGCGAGGCCAACCCCCTGGCCATGGTCGTGGAGCAGGCCGGCGGCATGGCCACCGACGGAATCAATCGCATCCTGGACATCCAACCCACGGAACTGCACCAGCGCGTTCCTCTGGTCATCGGTTCCAAGCTGGACGTGCTCAAGGTCCGGGAACTGCTCCAGGCCGGTTGAGCCGCCCAGGGACCGGCTCACATTATCTCCCATGCTCTGCCTTGGCATTGAAACCTCCTGCGACGAGACCGCGTTGGCCCTGGTCCAAGACGGCCGACTGCTGGGGCAGTGTCTGCACAGTCAGGAAAAACTCCACGCCTTGTTCGGCGGGGTGGTTCCGGAACTGGCTTCCCGAGGTCATCTCACCGCCCTGCCAGTTCTCCTGGAACGGCTCTTGGAGCGGACCAGCCTGACCATTCGGGACGTTCAGGTCGTGGCCGCCGCGAGAGGACCCGGCCTGCTGGGCAGCCTGCTGGTGGGCCTGGGCATGGCCAAGGGCCTGGCTCTGTCCCTGGGCGTTCCCTTGGTGGGCGTCAACCACCTGCACGCCCATCTGCTGGCCGCCGGACTGGAACGGAAAATTCCGTTTCCGGCCTTGGGGCTTTTGGTTTCCGGAGGACACACCCAGTTGTATCGGATAACCTCGCCGTTCCAATTCGACCTGCTGGGCCGAACCCTGGACGACGCGGCTGGGGAGGCTTTGGACAAGGCCGCGTCCATGCTCAACCTGCCCTACCCCGGTGGGCGGCACATTGACGCCCTGGCCGCGAGATCCGAGCCGAACCGATCCTTGTTCCCCCGGCCCTATCTGGACAACCGAAATCTGGATTTCAGCTTCAGCGGCCTGAAGACCGCCTTTTCCCAACATCTTGCCCAGCATCCCGACCTGCGTCTGCCGCTACTTCCAGACGACACCGCCTTGGCCCGATGGGCCGAGGAACATCCGGAGTTGGGCACGGTCTGCGCATCCCTGAACTGGAGCATTGCCGAAACCCTCCGGACCAAGGTCGAACGGGCTTTGCAGGACGAAACCGCCTACCGTGCCGTGATCGCGGCCGGCGGCGTGGCCGCAAACACCATGCTCCGCTCCCTGCTGGCGGAGAGCGCCCAGGCTCATGACCTGGCACTGATCCTGCCCAGCCCGGCTCTGTGCACGGACAACGCCGCGATGATCGCCTACTCCGGCTGGCTGCTGGCTCGAAACGGCTGGGAACACGACCAGACGGTGGAAGCCCTGCCCCGCGGCAAGCCCATTCCCTGGGATTACCGGCCCCGGTCTTTTCCGAACTCGTCAGCCTCACCTTGACACGTTCAGCCCCCGCAACTAGTTTCACTGTTTGCACAGGAGGTTGCCCTACTTTCGGCATTACCCGTTCACACAACCAAACGGCACGTCATACGAACCCGCAAGCGAAAAGGAGACAAACATGGCTCATGAACTGAACGATACGAATTTCGACGCTGAAGTCCTGCAATGCGACCTTCCGGTCCTCGTCGATTTCTGGGCCCCTTGGTGCGGCCCATGTCGGGCCATCGCCCCTGTGATTGAAGAACTCAGCCAAGAGCTGACTGGTCAGGTCAAAATCGGAAAGATGAATGTGGACGAAAGTTCCAAGACTCCTTCCCGCTTCGGCATTCGGGCCATCCCCACGCTGATCCTCTTCAAGAACGGGGAAGTGGTCGAGCAGTTGACCGGTGCCGTCTCCAAGAGCAGCATCAAGGAAATGATCTCCAAGAAAATCTAGTTCTGGCTTATGAAATCTTTTGACTCGGTCATCATAGGGGGCGGGCCGGCGGGAATGACGGCCGCCCTCTACTTGTTGCGCTCTGGAGCCTCCGTAGCCATGGTGGAGCGTCTCGCTCCCGGCGGCCAGATCCTGACCACGGAATGGATTGAAAACTACCCCGGCCACCCCAAAGGCGTGAAGGGCTATGAGTTAGCCGATCTGATGGCTGATCACCTCAAACATTTCTCCTACACAACTCTGCGCCAGGAAGTCCGATCCATTGACCACCAGGGCCCTGGGAGCAATCTTGTGCACCTGGACGAGGAAACCATTCAGGCCAAGGTCGTGATGATCTGCTCCGGCGTGGCCTGGAAGCACTTGGGGCTGGAGCGGGAAGATTACTTCACCGGCCGGGGCATCTCGTATTGTGCCCTGTGCGACGCCAATTTCTTCAGGGGCCAGGCCGTTGCCGCAGTGGGCGGCGGCAATACGGCTTTAGAGGAATCCATCTATCTTTCCAAAATCGTCGCCAAGGTGTACCTGATCCACCGCCGGGACGCCTTCCGGGCCGACAAGATTCTTCAGGAACGGATCAAGAACATCCCGAATATCGAGTGCGTGATGCAATCCGTGGCCACCGAACTCGTCGGCGACACGGAGCTTAAAGGGCTTCGGGTAACGCATCTGCCCGACGGTGCCCAGCGCCTCCTGGACGTCTCCGGGCTGTTCGTCTTCGTGGGGTCCACACCCTTGACCAGTTTCGTTCCCGAAACGCTGACCCTCTCCCCGGCGCGCTTCATTGTCACGGATCAAGAAATGACCACCAATTTGCCGGGAATTTACGCCGCAGGCGACGTTCGCGACAAGCTCTGCCGCCAAGTGGCCACGGCCGTGGGCGACGGCGCCACGGCAGCCCACTCCGCATCCCTTTTTCTGGACTCTCTGTGAACAAAACATCCCTCTTCGCTTTTTTGTCCTGCTTGCTGCTCACCGTGTATCTCTCGGGATGCGGCATCATCGACTATTATTTTCTGACGCCTCCGGAGGACACAGCCCAGGAACTGGCGCAGTCCGGATTCGAAGCCATGGAGGAGAAGGACTATCGCCGGGCCATCACCGCCTTTACCAAGCTCAAGGACCGGTATCCCTTCAGCCCGTTCACCTCTGCGGCGGAGTTGGCCCTGGGCGACGCCTATTTTCTCTCGGAGCAATACGAGGCAGCGGTCCAGACCTATCTGGAGTTCGAGTCCCTGCACCCGGGCCACGAGGCCGTTCCCTACGTCCTGTTCCAGGTCGGCATGGCCAATCTCCGACAATTTCGCTCCATCGACCGGCCCACCGACAACCTCCACTTGGCTCTGCAATATTTCCAACGCCTTCAACAGACCTTCCCCCAATCTCCCCAAGCCCGTGACGCCGAGCAGGCCATCCAGGAGACCCGGAGCCGCATCGCCGAGCACGAGCTGTTCGTGGCCGACTTTTATTGGCGCAGAGGTCAGTATGGACCAGCTTGGCGACGATACCAAGCCGTCCAGCAAGAGTTCGGGGACATTCCGGAAATTTCCGAATACGCTCAGCGGCAAAGTGATTTCGCCTACTACCGCTTCCAGAAACAGCAGTCCAAGGAAGACCGTGAAGAACGGGAAGGCACGTGGAAGCGTCTGCTGGACTGGCTCTGATTCTGCTGCTCTCGCATGACAACGCTCTCCCCTCGTTCCCTGGCTTTTGCGCCACTTTTCGGTTCGCCCGTCCACCATGCCTGAACCCGGCTCCTTGGCATGGCCCGTTCTCCCGGATGATCTGCGCGTCCAGGATGACGTCCTGGCCGCCGCCTATGCGTCCGTCGGTGATGTCGAGCGTTCCTGGATCAAGAAAAACATTGCCCAGCTCTACGCCCTGCACCCTCCCGGGGGCACGGACCGCTCCAGCACGTGTACCCGTTGGAGCGGCGGACTTGCCACCACGTCCACCCGTCTTGCCAGGCCCTGGGCGTGCCTGGTGTGCCCGGAAGCAATGTCCGAAGCCGGAGCCGGTCCGGCCGGAATCGCGGCGGCCCTGATACCAGTGATGACCGCGGGAATTTCCGATATTCTGGCGATCCTGCCACCGTCATCCCTCCAGTCCGCCCATCTCTTGACCACCCTTGAATTGTGTGGCCTGGAAAACGTGTTCACTGTTCCGCGGGAAGCAATGCGAAAGGAACTCGTCGCCCTCGTGACACGGGAACCGGAGGGATTGATTTTGAATATGGGAGACCTCGCTTCTTGTTCTTTGCTCACGGGGCAGTCCTTTCAGCGGACCATGGTCTGGCGTCCCCGACTTTCAGGGCAGCTCCGAATCTGGAACTCCGCACCCGGCCAATGGGATTGGTCGACCCTGGAATGGAACCATCCCCATTCCCGGATCGAAGCCTGGGGCCCGTGCCGCGAAACAGCGCCGGACCATGTATTCCGAGATGACGGAGACTGGGACGCCTTCTGTCGCTTCCCCGGCCCTCTGGGCGTCGACGCGGACATGCTCCATTCCCCAGATATGTCGAGAGTGAGGGGCCTGCCGGGCGTCGGCCTGATCCTCACTCCGGGTCAGGAGGGCTGTTGGTACTGGCCGGACCTTGATCCGGGTTTCGTGTGTTTCCAAACCGGCATGGCCCTTGTCGACTC
>SKYX01000417.1 GCA_007127655.1 Desulfonatronum sp. | reverse complement strand
GATGATCAGCCCGTGGATCACGCTCATCAGCTTGATGTTCATGCGCATGTCCCCGTTCAGGATATGGCTGAACTCGTGCCCGATCACGGCCTGCAACTCCGAACGGGTCAACAGCCGGGCGGCCCCGCTGGTCAGCCCCACCACCGCGTCGCCGGGATTCTGCCCTGCGGCAAAGGCGTTGATGCCGCTCTCCTGATCCAGCATGTACACCGGAGGCACGGGCAGACCCGAGGCGATGGCCATTTCCTCCACCACGTTGAGCACCTTGCGCTCGTCCGGGTTGGCGCTATCCGGCATCACCAGCCTCCCGCCCAGTAATTCGGCCACCGCGGCCCCGCCGCGTCGAAGCTGGACCATTTTGAAGATGCTCCCGAACCCGATAATCGCCAGGATGATCGCTCCCAGCATGGCCAACAGGTCGGCCATGCTCTTGAACTCCCGCCAAGCCTGGGTCGCGTTGGGCGCATCGGCCAGTAGCAACAGATAGATCAGGGCATAGACCGTGAACACGATGCCAATGGTGGCCAGAACGAACAGCACCACCAAAACCGTGCTTTTCCGGCGGGCCCGTTCCTGACTCTCAAAAAAATCCATGATGTAACCAGCCTGAATGAGTGTTCAAAAAGTCCTCTGAAGCAGTTCGTTCAAAAAGCCCAATCGCTGAGTCGCAGCAATTGGGAGTTTTTCAACGGACTGTTAAAATTGAACCTTGGGCGCTTCCCGAAACTCCCGACCCTCGAACTCCAGCAATGTAGCCGGACTGAACCCGAACATCCCGGCAAAGATGGTCTGGGGAAAGGACTCCCGGTAGGTGTTGTAGGTCATCACTCCGTCGTTGAAGGCCTGCCGGGCAAAGGCGACCTTGTTTTCCGTGCTGGTCATCTCCTCGCTGAGCTGCATCATGTTCTGATTGGCCTTCAGGTCCGGATAGCTCTCCACCAGGGCGAAGAGCTTCCCCAGCGCCCCGGACAGCATCCCCTCGGCCCCGGCCAAACCGGCCATGGCCGCGGCCTGCCCCGGATTGGCCGACGCGGCCTGCATGGCCCCGTAGGCCTGGTTCCGGGCCGCGATCACGGCTTCCAGGGTCTCGCGTTCATGGGCCATGTAGGCCTTGGCCGTTTCCACCAGATTGGGAATCAGATCGTAGCGCCGCTTGAGCTGCACGTCGATCTGGGCAAAAGCGTTCTTGTACCGGTTCCTGAGGGCGACCAACTGGTTGTAGATGCGCACCACCAGAAAGCCCAGGGCGACAATCAAGACAAGGGCGACGATCAGTGACGTGGACATGATGGATTCTCCTGTTTGGGTGGCGAAAGAAAGGGGAAGCGTGACCAAGCTACTGCCTTGGACGACGTCTTGGAAGTTGTTCAAAACGGCGGGCTTGTCAACGGCTTTTCCATAAAAACGTCTCGCTCCAGAAACGACCGCACCCCGTCCACATACACCGCCCCGGAGATTAGAAAACCCGCATTGTGCCCTCCGGAGATTTCCAGGAACATCTTCGGTTCGGGCGCTGCGGCGTAGAGGGCCTGGCCATGGGCGTAGGGGATGATGTCGTCATCCGGGCTGTGCACCACCAGCACCGGGGCATGGAGGTCGCCCAGCCGGCCCAGGGTGTTGTAGCTGTATTTGGCCAGCCAGCGCACCGGAAGGAAGGGATAGAGCCGGGCGGCCATGTCCGGCAGGGAGGTGAAGGTGGATTCCAGGATCAGAGCGCCCGGAGCCTTCTCCCGGCCCATCTGCGCGGCCAGGTACGCGGCCACGGCCCCGCCCAGGGAGCGTCCGAAAATAATAATCCGCTCGGGCTCGACGCCCTTTTCCTCGACCAGAAAGGCCCAGGCCGCCTGAGCGTCCAGATAGGTGCCGACCTCGCTGGGCCGTCCTTCGCTGCGACCGAAGCCGCGGTAGTCGAAGATCAGCACGGACAGCCCCAGGTCGCGGAAGATGCGGATCGAATCCAGGCGGTGGCCGATGTTTCCGGCGTTGCCGTGGCAAAAAAGGACCACGCCCCGGGCCTCCGGGGCTGGAACGAACCAGGCGTTGAGGTTCACCCCGTCCGAGGCGGTGAGGGTCAGGTCCTCATAGTCCAGGCCATAGATCGCCGGGGTCTGGGTCATCTCGGCCATGGGATGATAGACCAAGGCGTCCTGGCGGACGAAGACCCATCCGGCCAGCCCCAGGTAGAGCAGAACCAGGATTACGGCAATGGTCAGGGTGGAGTGCATGGTCGCCTCATTAATCGCAGGGTTTGTGGGGAAGGCCCCGCCGTAGTCCGGATTCGTCCAGGCGGTTCGCCCAGTATTCGGTACAGAGATCGAAAAGCCGTCTGGCCTCCAGTTCGGCCCGTTCAAACAACTTCGACCAGTTCACGGCATGAAAGTCACGCCAGAAACCCTCCCTTCCGTCGTGCCCCGGGCCCGTGAAACCGGGCTCTCGGTCCAGTTGCGCGTAGCACAGATTGAGCAGAACCGAGAGATCCAGCACCGGCGGACGGTGCAGCACGCGGACCAGGGCGTGGGCGGTACGCCCCTGGACGAGTCGATTGACCAGGAGTTGAACGGACAAGGCGGCGTGGAGGTCGCCGCGTCGCAGGCCGACCTCCGCGGCCAGGCGATGCAGCACCCCTACTCTTTTGGCCGGATAGGGCCAGATAATCCGCGGATAACGGCAGCAGCGGTTGATTTGCTGATCCAGGGCCGTTTCCACCAGCCGGTGCAGGGCGATGCTTTGTCCGGTGGAAGCCTGCCCGGGACGCTTGCCGGACAGGGCGTCCACCACGGGATGCATGACCCTGTCCAGGGCCACGTGGGACAGGTAGCCCAGAATAAAGGCCTTGTCCCGTCCGAGATCGTCCTTTTGCGCCCAGGCCGCCATGCGG
>SKYX01000174.1 GCA_007127655.1 Desulfonatronum sp. | reverse complement strand
GGTCTACGGCCTGAAGGCCTTTACCGCGGCCATTCTCGGCGGCATTGGCAACATTCCCGGGGCCATGCTCGGCGGTCTGCTGCTGGGAGTGATCGAGGCCATGGGCGCGACCTACATCTCCCTGGCTTGGAAGGACGCCATTTCCTTTATGGTCCTGATCCTGATCCTGATCTTCCGGCCCACGGGAATTCTGGGCGAACGCGTGGCGGACAAAGTATGAAACCGGCGACCATCATCAACGTTGTCGTTGTGGCGGCCCTGCTTGTGGCCCCGTATTGGCTGAACGCCTACTGGGTGGACGTGCTCAATTCCATCGGCATCTACGCGGTGCTGGCTTTGAGCCTGAACATTATCCTGGGCTATGCCGGCCTGTTCCACATGGGGCACGCCGCGTTTTTCGCCATGGGCACCTATACCACCGCGATCCTGAATACCCAGTTCGGAATTCCGGTGCTCTGGCTGATGCCCCTGTCCGGGATGGTGGCCGGGTTCTTCGCCCTGCTGGTGGCCAGACCGATCATCCACCTGCGCGGGGACTACCTGCTCATCGTGACCATCGGGATCGTGGAGATCGTGCGTATTGCGCTGGTGAACAACGTCTTCGGGATTACCGGAGGCTCCAACGGGATATTCGGGATTAGTCGACCGGTTTTGTTCGGCCATGTGATCCGAACGCCCCATGATTTTTATTACCTGATTTTCGCTTTTGCCGCGATCACGGTTTTTTTCTTTTTGCGTCTGGAAAACTCCCGATTTGGTCGAGCCCTGAACTACATCCGCGAGGACGACGTGGCCGCGGAGGGCAGCGGGATCGACGCGGCCCACTACAAGCTGGTAGCCTTTGTCCTGGGCGCGTTCTGGGCCGGAATGGCCGGAACCATCTTCGCGGCCAAGATGACGATCGTCTCGCCCCAGTCCTTCACCTTCTGGGAATCTGTGGTCATGTTCACCATCGTCATTTTGGGCGGCTCCGGGAATATTCGCGGTGTGCTCCTGGGCGCCTTTCTGATCGTCGGCCTGCCCGAGGTCTTCCGGGAGTTCGCCGGGGCGCGGATGCTTATTTTCGGCGCGGCCATGATCCTGATGATGATCTTTCGGCCCAAGGGCATCCTGCCGCCGCCGCCCAGAACCTTCAACCTTGACTTTCTGTCCTCGGCCCGGGGAGGTGGGAAATGAACGCTTCCCCGCTTTTGCGACTGACCAGTCTGACCAAGTCTTTTGGCGGGGTCATGGCCGTGAACCAGGTCAGTTTTGATGTGGACCATGGTTCCATCGTCGGCCTGATCGGCCCCAACGGCGCGGGCAAGACCACGGTCTTCAACCTGATCACCGGCAACTACCGCCCGGACTCCGGCGAGATCCTTTTCGACGGCAAGAACATCGTGAACATGCGCACCAACCGGATCGTCACCCTGGGCATTGCCCGGACCTTCCAGACCATCCGGTTGTTCCAGAACATGAGCGCCTTGGAGAACGTCCTGGCCGGGTGCCATTGCCGGATGCGCTCCGGCGTGATCGGGGCCATGCTCCGGCTGCCCTGGCAGAAGCGGGAGGAGCGCGAGGCCTTGGAGATCGCGGTGCACGAATTGGAGTTCGTCGGCCTGCGGGCCCATCTGGACCAGGCGGCCCGCAACCTGTCCTACGGCAATCAGCGCCTCCTGGAAATCGCCCGGGCCCTGGCCACCAAACCGCGCTTCCTGATTCTGGACGAACCAGCCGGGGGCATGAATGACTATGAGACCCAGGTTCTGGTGGATTTGATCATCCAGATTCGGGACCGCGGAGTCACTGTTTTGCTCATCGAGCACGACATGAATCTGGTGATGAAGATTTGCGAAAAGCTGGTGGTGTTGGAGTACGGCCTCATGATCGCCCAGGGCACTCCGGCGGAAATCCAGAAGGATCAACGGGTCATCGACGCCTACCTGGGGGCCCCGGACGAAGATGATGAGGACTTTTGATCATGTTGCTGCGCATTGAAAATCTGGAAGTCAAATACGGCAACGTGCAGGTGTTGCACGGGTTGAATCTGAGCGTGGGCCAGGGCGAGATCGTGACCATCCTCGGAGCCAACGGCGCGGGCAAGTCCACCACCCTGATGACCATCAGCGGGCTGGTCAAACCGTCCGGAGGGGGGATCTTCCTGGAAGACAAGCCCCTGCACAAGCTGGAGGCCCACGATATCGTCAAGCTGGGCTTGGCCCAGGTTCCGGAGGGCCGGAGGGTTTTCGGTACCCTGAGCGTGAGGGAGAACCTGCACCTGGGGGCCTTTACCGCCACGGACCAGGCCCAGATCCGCACGAATCTGGACTGGGTCTACGAGATGTTTCCCATCCTGCACAAGCGCCGCAGCCAACTGGCCGGAACCCTCAGCGGCGGAGAACAGCAGATGCTGGCCATCGGCCGCGGCCTGATGGCCAGCCCCAAGATCCTGCTCCTGGACGAACCCAGCCTGGGGCTGGCTCCGATCCTGGTCAAGTCCATCTTCTCCACGGTCAAGGAAATCAACAAGTCCGGCGTAACCATCGTCCTGGTGGAACAAAACGCCCGCCTGGCCCTGAAACTGGCCGACCGGGGCTACGTCCTGGAACTGGGCAAAATCGTCCTCGAAGACTCGGCCAAAGCCCTGCTGGCCAACCCGGAAGTGCAGAACGCGTATCTGGGGGGAGTGGGGTAGCCGCCTTTTTCCTCACCCGTACGCCCGGCGCAGGCGGCGTTCCACGCGGCCGGCCAGGGTGGAGAAGGTGAGGGTCAGGAGGAGGTAGAGCACGGTGATGGTGATCATGATCTCGAAGGTCATGTAGGTGGAGGCCATCAGTTCCAGGCCCTGGAAGGTCAGTTCCTGGACGCTGATCACCGAGACGATGGCCGTGTCCTTGATGGTGGCGAT
>SKYX01000244.1 GCA_007127655.1 Desulfonatronum sp. | reverse complement strand
GTGGTCATGCCCCTGCTCACCCAGCACTTCCTGCTCCTGCAGCGCAACCTGATATATACCGGCCTGACCCGGGCCCGTCGCCTGGCCGTGATCCTGGGCGGCAAAAAAGCCCTGGCCATCGGCCTGCAAAACGCCACGGCCCGGACACGGTACACGAATTTGGCGCACCGGATCATGGAAGTGATGAATGGGGGGAGATAGGAGTCAGAGGTCAGAGGTCAGGAGTCAGAGGTCAGAAGTCAGAGGTCAGGAGTCAGGAGTCAGGAGAAAAGATTCTGAATTCTGAATCCTGAATTCTTCCCCAAATCCAGGTCAGTTCGTGCTTATTGTTCGCGAGGTGCAGGAGGCGGGAGTGGGGGATGGAGCGGAACTGGTCGATGACTTGGAAGTCCGTCTCTCCCTGGAACTTGATGGTGCAGACCATGTTCTGGACCGTGCCCGCGTCCAGCCAGCGGCGAACCATGGCCAGCAGGCGCTCGGGATAGCAGACCACGTCCGAGAACAGCCAGTCCACCGGGCCAAAGACTTGTGGGTCCTGGGCAAAGGCGCTTTCAGCCCGGAAGGTGATCCCCGGCAGTCCGTTCAGTCGGGCATCCAGCGGGGCCTTGTCCACGCTGATCACCCGCGCGCCCAGCTTGTGCAGCACCCAGGTCCATCCGCCGGGGCTGGAGCCCAGGTCCAGGCAGAGCTGTCCCGGATCGGGACGCCGGTCCAGAAGCGTGAACACTTCCCACAGCTTCAGATAGGCCCGGCTGGGCGGGCCGGTCTTGTCCTCCACGAACCGCGCTTCGCCGTGGGCAAAGGGGCTGGAGCAACGGGGCGAGGCCAGCAGGGTGGCGTCGTCCAGCAGGGTCCAGGAACCCAGAGGGTGCTTGGGCAAAGGGTCCCCGAAGACCAGAGGCTTGGACGAGGGGCCGCGCAGCCGTTGCTGGATCAAGCGGGCCCGACCCCGGCGCGGCAGGTGTTCGTCGTACAAGGCCCAGCGCGGCCCCAACCCCTTGAGCGCCGTGGCGGCCTGGGCTATGGATGTGAAAGGGATCACCCGGAGATCGTGCCAGATATTTTGCGCCCAGGCCGGAAAAACAGTGGTCGGAAAATCAGTGGCCGGTAAAACAATGGTCGGAAGACCAGCCACCTGAACAGCGGGCGGCGCGGCGCACAGCGCCAAGCGCCCCAAGACGCCTTCGACCGCCTCCAGCTCCCGCAGCAGCTCCGGCAGAAATCCCTCGGGCGCGAGATACCCGACGCCGCCGCGCGGCACCGCGAATCCCATCAGTCTCCCCAACCATGTCCACGCAAGGAGTTCATGCCATGTCCACCCCGCCCTGCCTCCTGACCATTGCCGGTTCCGACTCCAGCGGTGGCGCCGGCATCCAGGCCGACCTGAAAACCTTCACCGTGCTGGGCGGTTACGGCGCGACAGTGCTCACCGCGCTCACGGCCCAGAACACCCAGGGGGTTCAGGACATCCTGCCCTTGCCGGAAGCCTTCGTGGTCCAACAGCTGCGCTCGGTCCTGGACGACCTGCCCGTTGCCGCGGCCAAGACCGGGATGCTCTTTTCCGCGGACCTGATCCGCGCCCTGGCCCGGGAGCTGCAAAACAAATCCTTCCCTCTGGTGGTGGACCCGGTCTGCGTGAGCAAAAGCGGCCACAATCTGCTCCAGCCCGAGGCCGTGGAAACCCTGAAGTCGGTCTTCCTGCCCCTGGCCGACCTGATTACCCCCAACCGCCCGGAAGCGGAGCTGCTGACCCAAATGACCATTGCCGACGAGACGGACGTCCCCGAGGCCCTGGAACGGCTGCTGGCCCTGGGCCCCAAGGCCGTGCTGCTCAAGGGCGGCCATTTCTCCGGCGACATCCTTACGGACTGGCTGGCCGTGCCCGGCCAACAGCCGCGCGCCTTCCGGCACCCACGGCTGTCCAACCGGAACACCCACGGCACGGGCTGCACCCTGTCCGCGGCCATCGCTGCGGGCCTGGGCCGCGGCCTGGATATGGAAACCGCGATAGGCCAGGCCACGAACTACCTCCACGAAGCCATCCGCACCGCATCCCCCCTGGGCCGAGGCATCGGGCCGGTCAATCACCTGCATCCGCTGATACCCATCCAGCACAAACTGGATCAGGCCAACCTCCCAAATGCTCTGCTCGAAAATCTCGCGGCCAGGGTCGGCAGGCTTGAAGCCGGGAAAGCCGGTCGCGATATACTCTGAACGGCCAGGAATCGGGCTTTTGTTTCACTTCCCTTAACCTCTTCGTCTGCCTTTCCGTCTGCCTTTCCCGTCCGTGGCCAAAAAAGAAAAAGCCAAAAACCAGCCCATGCGGAGTATAGCGACACGTCCTCGTAAACAGCTGGCAGGGGGGAATTCCTGGGGCAGCGCCACCAAAATACCGCGACAGTCTTCACGCCCCATACACCTCAGCCAAAATCTCCCTTCCCCCGCGGTCCAGAATCGCCTGGGCCACCCGGCGGCCCAGTTCTTCGGCGTCCCGGGGCTTGTCCGTAGCCTCCTCGATAATCAGGGTCTTCCCGTCCACGTCGGCCACAAGCCCGCGCAGGGTGATCCGGTTCGGGGCGCTGACGTGGGCGTACCCGCCAATAGGAACTTGGCATCCGCCCTCCAGAGTAGCCAGAAAAGCCCGTTCCGCTCGGACGCAGCAATGGGTGTCCGGGTGGTTCAGAAAGCCGAGCAGTTCCACCAGGTCCTCGCGGTCCTGGGCGTATTCCAGCCCCAAGGCCCCCTGGCCCACGGCGGGTAAAAACAGCGGCGGCCCCAACGGCGTGGACCTGGGAACGCTGAGCCCAAGCCGGTTCATCCCGGCCTGGGCCACGATGATCGCGTCGTAGTCCCCGGCCAGCAGCTTGTTCACCCGGGTATCCAGGTTGCCGCGCAGGT
>SKYX01000358.1 GCA_007127655.1 Desulfonatronum sp. | reverse complement strand
CCTTCAGATCCGGCAGGTCCCGCTGCATGGCCGCCAAAAACGCCGCAGCCTCGTCCTCCTCATAGGACGTGTACACCGTGATCTCGTCGGCCCGGGCTTGCGACGCCGGGAAACCAAGCGCCGCGCAGCAAAACACGGCGCAAACCAATACGAACCGCAAGGCAGAAGAGCCAAAAGTCTTCATCCGATTGCTCCTTTATGGGTTTGGGTAAAGAGGGAAGTTCAAGAAACAGCCGCCAGGGCCGCCTCACCCCCAGAACTACCCTCAACCCAAGACCCGAAACAATCACTTCACGTTACGTTTGAATGACAATTGCGTGACGAGGGGGAGAGGATTGAGTTGAACAAAGCCCTGAGAGAGCTCCTGAGCATGGAGTGAAGCATCCCGGTATGAAGCACAAAGACTGCCCTTGCTTGTTCCTCAATTCTGCCGTTATACCATGCACCCATGCAGATAGATTATCGACAACATCATAGCCACCCAGGTGACGATCTCAAGCAGGCTCCGGGCCTCCATGCGAGACAGCCTAAAATGAAGCCCAGTGGCGTTATCGATACCGTATTCTCCATTTCCTAAAACTGGAGGCTCTTTGAAAGCAATCTACATTGATGTATGTGCATTATGTCGACCATACGATGATCAAACTTTTTTGCGGATTCATCTGGAAAAAGTTGCCGTGCAACTGATTCTGGAAGCAGTTCAGGCCGGATACTACGCACTGGCACGTTCACCAGTCCACAAGCAGGAAATTGAGGCCATTCCAAATCTGTTGGAAAGAATTGAACTTCTCACGTTGCTCGAAGAAAGCTCATTCATGCCAAATTTTGAAAAAGAACGAGTTCGAATGCGAGCTGAATATTTCGTGAGTTGCGGTCTCGGCGTTGCCGATGCTGCTCACCTGGCATTTGCTGAATCAACGAAAGCAGATTTTATAAGCTGTGACGACAAACTTCTCAAAAAATGTTCACAAGTTAAACTGGATATCTGGACCGGCTCTCCAATCTTATTTTGTGAAAAGGAAGATCTGAAATGACAACGGAAATGCTGAAACATACTGACGAGACGGTTCTTTTAGAAAAAGGAACAAAAATCTTGTTCAAAGAGCTTGGATATACGGATGCTCTTAGATTTTTGTCCATTCCACGAGATGTTCGCGAAGAAAGTGTGCGAAGACACAGGAAATGGCAAGACGGTTTGGAGAAGGATACTTTTTTTGATGAGGTGTTCGCGGAGAAAGTATAGGCTAATTGGGTCGTAACGTATCCCCATCATCACATGGTGTATGCCCCAATAAGTCCCCAAGAGAGGCCACCGCTGTAATCTTGTTTTCGGATAGTTCCTAAGCTCCCGTATTCTCAGAACATCAGCCTGTCACAACCCCGTACGCCTTGCATTTTTCCATTAGGAATGTAAATTCGCATTGCATTTTTACAACAACAATGGAGAAACGCATGCGCCACGGCAAAATCGATGTCACGCCCAGGCTGCTCCGGCGTCCGGATCACTCCTTCTTTCTTTTCGGCCCGCGCGGCACGGGAAAGACAACCTGGCTCAGGCAGGTGTTCGACAATGCCCTGCATCTTGACCTGCTGGACGCTTCGCTGCACCTGGAACTGTCCAGGGATCCGCATCGCCTTGAAGCGTTGACCGGGAGCCTGGGGGAGGATGACTGGGTCGTTTTGGATGAAATACAGAAAAATCCAGCCCTTCTGGATGAAGTCCACCGGATCATGGAAAACCGACGGCTGCGGTTTGCCCTCTGCGGCTCTTCGGCGCGCAAACTCAAACGGGGAGGGATCAATCTGCTGGCGGGTCGGGCCGTGACCCTGAACATGGAGGGGTTCTCGGCCCGTGAGCAGGCGGACGCCTTTGACCTTGAATACGCGATGGACTGGGGCCAGCTTCCGGTTGTCCTGCGCAACCGTCAATTGGCCCCCGACATTCTGGCGGCCTACGTCGACACCTACATCAAGGAAGAGATCCGTGCCGAAAGCCTGATCCGTCACGAGCCGCCATTCTTGCGCTTTCTGGCCATAGCCGGCCAACTGAACGGCCAGATGATCAACGCCCAGTCCGTGGCCAGGGATGCCGGCGTGGCCAGGAGTACGGTGGACAACTACTTCGCCATCCTCACGGATACGCTTCTGGGCCACTTTCTGCCTGCCTGGCGCCCTGGGTTCAAGGTGCGGGAGAGTACGCGGCCGAAGTTTTTCTGGTTCGACCCCGGGGTCGCCCGGGCGGCCGCCGGGTGGTTGCGCGACCCGGCGGACCGCGCCTGGCAGGGTCTGGCCCTGGAAACCCTCATTTATCATGAAATGCGGGTCTTCAACGAAACCAGCCGCAAATTTCGGCCCATCACCTATTACAGGACGGCCGCGGGTGTGGAAGTGGATTTTATCGTCGAAACAGGAAGACGAAGCAGCAAGGCCAAACCGCGTATCGTGGCCGTGGAGGTGAAACGCTCCGAGGCCTGGCGTCGGGAATGGGAAGCGCCGATGCGCTCCCTGGCCGCGCAGCAAGGGGTGAGCGTTGAAAAAATGATCGCCGTGTACACTGGATCACGATCCTATCGCTTCGACGATCTGGACGTCTGGCCTGTCGAGCGCTTTATTCATGCCCTGCACGACGGCGAAGTGTTTTAAAGAGGGCCATTTGATGGCGTGTCGATTCTCTTTCAGAGCGGAGGTGATTTCGATGCGGACGTGGTCGGAACAAGACGCCAAGGCTCGTTTCAGCGAGTTCCTTGACGCCTGCGTCTCCACAGGCCCCCAGATCGTAACCAGCCGCGGCACCGAAACCGCGGTGCTGTTGCCCATGGAGGAATGGCGACGACTCCAGGCTGCGGTCCGCCCATCTCTTAAGCAAGTCCTGCTGATGGACGTCTCGCGCACCGAATCT
>SKYX01000058.1 GCA_007127655.1 Desulfonatronum sp. | reverse complement strand
TGGGGTCCACGTCTCCCAGTTTCAAGCCATTTTCGACCACGACGCCGGAGCGCAACAGTCCGCGAATCACCCCGGAGGTCAATGCCGTCACCGGAGCGGCATCATCGTTGGCGAACACCCAGCCGACGATCTCGCCCTGCCGGAGAGTGTCCTCAATGGCCCGCCGGGCGATGAAAACGCCGTCCGAGGGCGCGCGCAACAGGCGTTCCACGGTCCTGCCCAGCACCGGGCCCGGAATGCCGGTGTTCGGGCAGGCCGATCCGGTAAAGCGGATTTCCCCGAGACCGTGGCCGCGATGGGTTTCCACTACGCAGTGCACGTCCCCGCCAGCGACAAAGCCCGGCCCCAGGCCGATGACCAGAGAAGCCATGCCGCGATGCACCCCGGTATTGCGCTTGGCGATCAGTGC
This sequence comes from Desulfonatronum sp., assembly GCA_007127655.1. Classification (GTDB taxonomy): domain Bacteria; phylum Desulfobacterota; class Desulfovibrionia; order Desulfovibrionales; family Desulfonatronaceae; genus Desulfonatronum. The sequence goes on along the minus strand of SKYX01000058.1, from coordinate 2,490 downwards.
GTCCACAAGAATTTGAGGCTGGACTTCCTTCAGGCAGGTCATGCCCGGGTCAAGGAGAACCGGAATCTCCCCTTTGTCCCAGGCTGCCGCTGCCTGCTCCAAGGAATCGATCCGCACCGCCATAATCCCCTCCACGACAATCCGCCCCGCATACACCGCTTCGGAAAACGCCACCAACCGCCGCACGGCCATGGGCTGCGGACGTTCCAGCAACAGCAGATGTTTCAGGCCGGACTCGTACAGCTCCAGGGCGACGCCCGTGGCCAGATCGCCGGCTCCGCGGATGAGGATGGTTTGCGGAAAATCGGTAAGAGGCTTCAGCAACGTCATGCGGCTTTCAGCTCGCGAACATGAATTTCAACGTGTAATCCAGCCGCTGTGGCCATGCTGACGAGCGAATCAAGACTGAAAAGCGTGATTTTTCCGCGCATCAAATCCGTTATCCGTGGCTGCGTGACGCCGAAGACTCTGGCTGCCTGGGCTGCATTCAGCCTGCTCCGTTCAAGATGTTCACTCAAGGCCATCATCAATTCTGACCGCAGCTTCATATTTTCAGCCGACTCCGAAGTATCTTCTATCGCGTCCCAGATGTTGTCATAACGGGGGCTATCCATAATTGGTCATCTCCTGCAACAAGTCTCGGTAGCGCTTCGCAGCGAGATCAAGGTCTTTTTGAGAAGTTTTTTGCGATTTTTTTTGAAAACAGTGGAGAATATAAACTGCATCCGCAAAATTCGCGATGTAAATCACCCTAAACGCTCCAAATGCATCCCGAACTCGAATCTCTTGAACACTCGGGCTGATCGAAGGCAGTGGTTTCCAGCTACCCGGCATCAGACCATGTTGCACCCTGTCGATTTGGTAGCCAGCTTCACGTCGCGTCAACGAAGGAAACGCACGGAGGTCTTCGAGGGAACTACCGAGAAATACAACGGGTTTGAGAGCTTCCATGTTGAGGATGCCGCAAATTTTCAGAGCAGGATTGGTACAGTTTGCCTGGAGACAATTCCAAACCATTGGACCAGTTCAATGATCCCGCCTCGATAAAAAAACCGCGAAAAAAAGACTCATCGCGCAGAGGTTCCAGCAAAGAACCATTTCGTTCCAAGAGCTGATTTCCGTCAAAGACGCCGACTTTACCATCAGAAAAAGTTAGCTTTACCTTGAAACTATCAAGATAATCAGCTTTTACGATTTGCATCAACATTGACTCGTATTCCTTCCCTTCGCGCGGACTCGATGATGGTGCTTTCGTCGTCCGTCTTCCAGCGGTTCAACCCAACGGGTAGCGGTTCAATCCGGTTGTCCGTCCGTGCGGCTGTTCGCCAAAGCAGATTGATGTCTTCCCGGCTGTATGGCGTGTCGTAGGCCGGGGATACGACAAGAAGATCAATGTCGCTCCAGCGATGAAAATCATTGCGGGCACGGGAACCGTACATTACCCCGAAGCTGACTGGGATACCGAGGCGAGTCAGTTCTTTCAGGTAGTTTTTTACGGCAATTTGAGTTGATTCAACAGGCATGAGGCTCAAGATGTTCCTCGTAAACTTCCAACATATCTCCGAGAATTTCTACCAATGAATAAAGAGGGTGCTCGTTGTCATCACGGACGACATCGAGAAGATGATGAAGCAGGTCCGTTGCTTGATGGTACTCTTGTTCTGATTCGATATGGGCAATCGGAGCGATAGCTTGAACAGCTTGCCAGGCAGGTGCCAGTTTTTGAAGATCAATCTGCGTATTCATTCTCGCCTCCATTTGTTTCTTTCGTATTCATCGTGTTTCATAACACTTCGAATATAGAGCCGATTCTTGTCATAATGAATGACTGTTGCAATTCTGTACTTATTGCCGCCAACATCGAATATTGTGAAGCCGTCAACATAGTCCGCCGAATTGAAAGAAAGGCGAAGCTCGGGAAAGGAACATGGTCTGGATCGCGTTACCTTTTTGAACCACTCTTCAAGAGGGGCTTGTGATTCTGGGTGTTTCCCCCAAAAATCGCGAAGCGGCTTCTTGGATATGACACGCATATTACGTATAAGTCAGACTGAACAAAAGATGTTCAACGGCGACCCAATAATCATGATGAACAGCAATCCCGCCTCCATGGCTGGCCCAATGTCGGCCTGATCCGTGTGCGGGGGTAAATCGACACCTGTGGGCCTCAAGGTATCCGGGTTGAGGGTGAGGGTCAAAGAGTTGCTTTCGTAGCGCAGGCCCTGGGAGGTGCGGGTCAGGCTGGCCGGGGTGCCGTGATGCAGGATTTCCATGCGGTCCGGGGTGGCCGGGAAATAGCCGTTTTGCTCGTCCTCGAAGCTGGCTCTGGTCAGGTGCAGACGCGGCTTGTCGCTGAAGGGCGCTCCGGAAGAGGGGCAGAAGGTGGCGCAGTTGCCGCAGGTGTTACAGGTGTCGGCCAGGATCACGATTTGGGTGCAGTCGACCAGGGGGCGGTTTGCCGTGATGCGAAGTGCGGGCTTACCGTCCGGG
>SKYX01000312.1 GCA_007127655.1 Desulfonatronum sp. | reverse complement strand
GTAACTCCTCACCTGCGTTCGGGCTTGTCTCGATTTTTCAGCCTCGCCTGTCTGACTGAGCCAGGATTCGTTCATCGAACCATTGCCGGACGCCTGAAGTGCCAACTGTTGTTTATTCGGGCAATGGTTCAATGTTACGAAGTCGACGAAGGAGTTGCGAGGCTGAAAAATCGAGACAAGCCCGAACACTCCATGTCTTGTCGTGAAAATGAGCTGAGTAGTTACTTTTTGATTACCTCCCCGCCCATCCCCCGCAATCTCCCATCCAGATTGGAATACCGCTTCCCGGTCTTGTTGTTCCTGACGGCCATGGCCAGGGCTTTCTTCGTACCCACCAGGACCACGAGGCGTCTCCCCCTGGTGATGCCCGTGTAGATCAGATTGCGCTGGAGCATGATATAGTGGGTGGTCAGCACCGGCATGACCACCGCGGGATATTCGCTGCCCTGGGATTTATGCACCGTGGCGGCGTAGGCCAGGACCAGTTCGTCCAGCTCCATGAACTCGTAAAGCACGTCCCGACCATCGAAGCGGACGATGAGTTCGCGCATTTCCTGATCCAGGCGGGTCACCCGACCGATGTCGCCGTTGAACACTTCCTTGTCGTAATTATTGCGGATCTGCATGACCTTGTCACCAACGCGAAACTTCCGGGCTCCGCGTTCAACGCAGGGACCAGCGGGGTTCAGGGCTTCCTGGAGCACCTGGTTCAGGTTGCCCGCGCCGACGACACCCCGATGCATGGGTGAGAGAACCTGAATATCGTTAATCGGGTCCAGGCCAAACCTGGCGGGAATGCGGTTCTTGACCAGGTTGATGATGGCTTCCAGGGCCTGTTCCGGTTCTTCCTGATGGATGAAGTAGAAATCGTCCGGGTCTTGCCTTGGTCTAAGGTCAGGCAGGTGACCGGCATTGATCGTGTGGGCGTTGGTAATGATGGAACTGTCCTGGGCCTGACGGAAAATTTCGTTCAGCGTCACCACCGGAACAACCCCGGAGGCAATGACGTCACGCAGCACGTTGCCCGCACCAACCGAGGGCAGTTGATCAATGTCGCCGACCAGCACAACGGCGCAGCCCAACGGTACGGCCTGGATCAGGTGGTACATGAGAACCTGATCGATCATCGAGGCTTCGTCGACGACCAGCAGATCAGCGGCAAGGGGCTTCTCCGCGTTGTGCTTGAAGGAACCGCTTCCAGGGCTGAATTCCAACAGCCGGTGGATGGTCTTGGCCTCATTGCCCGTGGCCTCGCTCATCCGTTTCGCGGCCCTGCCCGTGGGCGCTGCCAGCAGGATGCGTTGCGTCAGGCGGAAGTAGATTTTCAGGATGGACCGAATGATGGTGGTCTTTCCCGTGCCGGGTCCGCCGGTGATCACCACGACTTTGCCGGACAGGGCGCAACGTACGGCTTCTTGCTGTTTCTCGGCCAATGTCATGCTCATCTGGCTCTGGACCCATTCCAGGGCCTTGCCCACATCCACCTGACGCACATTTCTGGGAGCATTGATCAAAATGGACAACCGCTTTGCCGTGCCCACCTCGCAGTGATGATACTTGGCCAGATAGACCGGTCTGCCCAATCCTTCATCCTGATCCGTACTTGGGGAAGGGTCGAGAACTATGCGGTTCTCCAAGGCCAGTCTGCCAATACCAGGCTCCAGCAGCGTCCGGTCCACTTCAAGAATCTCGCCCGCCTTGGCGTAAAGGGGCTCATCGGGGAAATAGACATGGCCCTCATCGGCCAGTTCGTGCAGCACATGGACGATCCCGGCATCAATGCGCAGCGGCGAATCCGGGGCAATGCCGATGGCCTGGGCAATCTTGTCCGCCGTCTTGAACCCGATGCCCCAGATGTCCTGGGCCAGGCGATAGGGATTGTTCTGGACGATGGAAATGGAGTCGTTGCCGTACTGCTTGTAGATTTTGGCGGCATACGTCGCGCTGACGCCGTGGCCTTGCAGGAAGATCATCACGTTGCGGATAGCCTTCTGGTCCTCCCAGGCCTTGCGAATCATGTCGATGCGCTTTTTGCCGATGCCCTGGACCTCGGTCAGGCGCTCGGCCTGGTGCTCAATGACATCCAGGGCCTGCTCGCCAAAGAGCTTCACGATGCGCCCGGCCATCACCGGCCCGATGCCCTTGATCAGCCCGGAGCCGAGATATTTCTGAATCGCATGAGCAGTAGCAGGCAGGATCGTCTCGCAAGTCTGGACCTTGAATTGCGGCCCGTATTTGGGATGGGATTCCCAGACGCCCTCCATCTTCAGGATTTCACCTGGATTGGGAGAGGGCAGGATGCCGACCACGGCGATAAGACCTTCGTGACCCTTGGCATGCACCTTGGCCACGGCATAACCGGTCTCTTCGTTGGCGTAGGTGATACGCTCTATCTGGGCGTGCAGGTAGGACATGGCGGGAGTCTTCTGAAATTCTGAGATGTTGAAGTCGTGAATATGAATGATTTCAACATGCTTGACAACTGATTAACCTTGGTTAATAGTTACCGCATGAAATTCGACGACTTCTTCAAGCGCGCATCCCAGGTCGCCGAGATTGGCAGCCAGAAAGACCTGGCCAACCTGCTGGGCATTGAGCCTCCGGCCATCACCCTGGCCAAGACCCGAGGCGTGCCCAAAAGCTGGGCCTTGACCCTGGCCAACATGTTCAGTGTGAATCTGGAATGGCTGAAAACCGGAACCGGGCCGGTGTATCAATCCGACAGGACCAAAACCACTCTCATCCCCAAGGTTTCCGCCAAAGCCTGCGCCGGGTCCGGATCATTGGAAGTCCAGGACAACATTGTCGGCGAAATACCCTTTGCCCGCTCCTGGGTCAGCCAGAAAGGCCGACCCGATAGCATGGTGGTCATGGACGTGGTGGGCGACAGCATGTCTCCCG
>SKYX01000230.1 GCA_007127655.1 Desulfonatronum sp. | reverse complement strand
TTCTGCCTTCTGAATTCTGACTGCTGACTTCTGACAACTGACTTCTGTCCCCTGCCCCCCGAGGTTCCCCATGCTGTTAAGTCTGAACTGGCTGCGCGAGTTCACGCCCTTTGAAGGTACGGCCGAACAATTGGCCGACCGCCTGACCATGCTTGGCCTGGAAGTGGAAGAGATCATCCGCCCCTTCACCCACCTAGCCGATGTCGTCGTAGGCCGAGTCCTGGAATGCGACCGCCATCCGCGATCGGACCGGCTCAGCCTGTGCAAGGTGGACATCGGCCAGGTTAAAACGTTGCCCATTGTTTGCGGCGCGCCCAACGTGGCCCGGGGGCAACTCGTGGCCGTGGCTAAGCCCGGCGCGGTACTTCCAGACGGCAAGGAGATCGTCGCAACCGAGATTCGCGGAGAAACCTCCCTGGGCATGATCTGCTCGGAGATCGAACTGGGCCTGGGTGACGAAAGCGATGGGATCATGGTCCTGGAGGGCCACTTCAACCTGGGACACAGTCTGTTGCGGGTCCTGGACCTGAAGGACGAAGTCCTGAACATCTCCATCACCCCGAACCGCGGAGACTGCCTCAGCGTCCTCGGTCTGGCCCGGGAAGTGGCCGCGGAATTCAATCTTCCCCTGAACCTGCCGGCATCGCGGTTGACCGAGGAAGGCCCGGAGTGTTCCGAAGCCGTGTCCATCGGCATCGACGAACCCGACCTTTGCCCCTTGTACCAGGCCCGGATCATCCAGGGCATCCGCATCGCTCCCAGCCCGGCGTGGCTGAAGCGCCGACTGCTGGCCGTGGGGCAGCGACCCATCAACAATGTGGTGGACGTGACCAACTACATTCTCATGGAGTGGGGCCAGCCCCTGCACGCCTTCGACCTGGCCAAACTGGCCGGCCCAGCCATCCGGGTCGCCCGGGCCGAGGAAGGCCAGCGCTTCACTACTCTGGACGGCCGCGAGCGCACCCTGCTGGCCTCCGATCTGCTGATCAACGACGCGGATAAAGCCGTGGCCCTGGCCGGGGTCATGGGCGGGGCCAACTCCGAAGTCACGGAGACGACCACGGACATTCTTCTGGAATGCGCGGTCTTCAATCCCATTTCCATCCGCAAGACCTCGCGCCGCCTGGGCCTGTCCAGCGAATCCTCCTACCGCTTCGAGCGCGGAGTGGACCAGCCCGGCTCGGCTTTGGCCCTGGATCGGGCCATGGCCCTGATCCGGGAAACCGCCGGCGGCACGGTTCTGCGCGGGACGGCAAAAAGCGAGCCCCGGCCCTGGCAGGCCCCCCGCATCGCCTTTCGCCCCCAGCGGGCCGCGAAACTGCTCGGCCTGTCCCTGGACAACGCCTTCTGCAAAACCACGCTGCACGCCCTGGGCTGCGCCGTGGCCGACGACGACCAGCCCGTCTGGCGCGTTACCCCGCCCGGTTCCCGCCGGGACCTGGAGCGGGAGGCGGACCTGATCGAGGAGGTCGGCCGCTGCTACGGCCTGGACCGCATCCCGGCGGTTCTGCCCCGGGCGGCCAAGTCCTTGGACCAACTGGCTTCATTGGCTCCGAAGACCGACTTTTGCCGCCGGATCAAACTCTGGGGCCAGGGCCTTGGGTTGACCGAGGTGGTCAACTACAGCTTCGTCTCCACCCAGGAGTTGGCCCTGATGGGTCTGATGGGCGGCTTGGCCGACGCCGAGACGACCATTGCTCTGCGCAATCCGCTCTCCGAAGATCAGAACGTCCTGCGCCCCCAACTTGCCCCTGGCCTGCTGCAGAGCGTGCGACACAACCTGACCCAGGGCAACACCACCCTGCGGCTTTTCGAAACTTCCGTGGTCTTCCAGCCCGATGCCGGCTCCGAAACAGGGGCCCGGGAACCTTCCCGACTGGGCCTGGCCCTGACAGGCCAGCGCCATCCTGAAGGCTGGCCCCATCCCACGGAGTCCGTGGCGAATTCCGTGGATATCTTCGATCTCAAGGGCATGGTGGAGCACCTCTTGCGCCACCTGCGCCTGCCCGCCGCCACATTCCGGACCCTGGCCGACCATTCCATCTGCCTGCCCTGCGCGGAAATTCTCCTGGACAGCGAGCCCTGCGGATGGCTGGGTCAGGTCCGCGCCGAAATCGCCGAATCCTGCCACGCCCGGCGGGAACTGTTCCTGGCGGAAATCGACCTGGACCTGCTCCAACGTCGCTGGGCCGAGTCAGTCCAAAGCTTTATGGCCCTGCCGACTTTTCCTCCGGTCCGCCGGGACATGACCGTGATCAGCTCACTGAACGTAACCTGTGCCGCGATTCAAGAGGCTATTCAATCCACCGACATCGAGCTGCTCCAGGATGTGATTCTGGTGGACCGCTTCCTTCCGAAAACCCAACCGGAAACCGACGAAGTCCGTCACACCCTGCGCCTGACCTACCGTCACCCGGAACGCAGTCTGACCAATGAGGAAATCGACCAGCTCCATCAAGGACTTTGCTCCCGCCTCGAGGAACGACTCCCGGTCCGGTTTTCCTGAGAGAAGGGGAAGAGAGAATGCTCTCTTCCCCTATCTGGCTCTTTCTCCGTTTTCTTGCTACAGGCTGGGCCAGTGAGCATCCCGGAATCGTAATCTCCCGCAATCTCCATCCAGCGGACCAGCCATGCCCAGCACCCAAAGGATGTTTCCTGAAATCTCCCCGGGCCCGAAACGCCTACGTATCGGCGAGGCTGCCCGAGAGCTCGGCCTTGAGCCGTACGTGTTGCGCTATTGGGAAACGGAATTTCCTCAGTTGGCCCCTTTGCGGACCGAGAAAGGCCAACGGCTCTACACCCAGAACGACGTGGCCATGCTGCGCAGGATTCAAAAGCTGCTCCACGAAGACGGTCTGACCATCGACGGCGCCAGACGCCGGCTGACGGAAAGCGCTCAGGTTCATGAGCTGACCAGCGGGATCATCCAGGAACTACAGGACATCCGGACCATGCTGTCCACACCCGCGAGACCCGGCGCTCGCCGCCGCCCATGACACCAATCATGACACTGACGAGGAGACGACCATGCCCGGCATATTTCTGCGCTGGCTGATGCTGACCGTGGCGATTCTGGCCGCGGCCTACCTGGTAGAAGGAATTCAGACCGCGGGCTTTCTCTCCGCCCTGGCTACCGCTGCCGTACTCGGCATCCTCAACGCCATCCTGCGCCCGATCCTGATCATCCTGACCCTGCCCGCGACCATCCTGACCATGGGCCTGTTTCTGTTCGTGATCAACGCCCTGCTCTTGATGATGGTCTCCGGCCTGGTCGGCTCCTTTCACGTGACCGGATTCGGCTCCGCCCTACTCGGCTCACTGATCATCAGCCTCGTAGGCTGGCTACTCAATTCCTTCATCAGTGATCGCGGACGGGTGGAACGCGTGGAACACATTGAAATGCGCCGCCGCCACGGACGCTGGGAACCCTGACCCGAACCACGTTGCTCCGGATAAAGCCGCTGAACCGTGAACCATTGAACCGTGAACCGTTGAACCCCAACGACCTGGAGCCACAAATGAATGACTACCTGACCCAATTCTGGAGCAAACGCCTGCACAAAGCCCAGGAAGGACTGGAAAACAATAATTTCGAGACATATCTGGTGGAAGACCTGGTCCAGGCCAGGGAGACCGTCCTGAACGTGATCCTCCCGGCGGTGAATCCCGGACTGGTGGCCTGGGGTGGATCGGCAACTCTTTCCGCTTCCGGCATCACGGACGCCCTGAGGCAGCGCAAGGGGCTGAAGGTGCTGGACATCCACGATCCTTCCCTGAGCAGAGACCAAAAGCAGGAACTCCGCCGTCAGGCCCTGCTTTGCGACCTGTACTTCACCGGGACCAACGCCCTGACCGAAAGCGGTCAGCTGATCAACCTGGACATGTACGGTAACCGGGTCGGAGCTTTGGCCTTTGGGCCTCGCCATGTGGTGGTTCTGGTGGGGCGCAACAAGTTGTGCGTGGACGTGGAGGAGGCCATGCTCCGGGTCAAGGGATTCGTCGCCCCGGCCAATGCCGCCCGCCTGAAAATGAAGACGCCTTGCGTCAAAACCGGCTTTTGCGAGGACTGCAAAAGCCCGGAACGTATCTGCAACACCTGGACGATCACGGAAAAATCCTTCCCCAAGGGACGGATCAAGGTCGTTCTGGTCAACGAGGAGCTCGGGCTGTAGCCGTCGCAAAGCACCGGAATCCAAAAAGCCAATTGTTTCGCTGACGAGGCCGTGAAATGCATCTTCGACTGTTGCTACAGCCTGCGCCATGAATCATGCTCACGACCCCTAAGGCTTTTCAGAAAGGTCTGATCCGGGATCAGGATGAGGTTGTCTGAATCAGGATGGGCAGGATATTGTCTGAATCAGGATGGACAGGATTTACAGGATGAACAGGATACTGCACGCGCCCCCGCGCCACCACCGTCCCCATCCTGCCCATCCCGCCCATCCTGGCTATCCTGATTCAGACAGCATCAGGTTCAGGAGAAAGGTCAAACTGCCATGATGATAACGAGGGTGGAGGTTGACAACTTCAAGTCTCTGGTCGGCTTCAGTCTTGAGTTGGCGCCGTTGAGCTGCCTGATCGGACTGAATGGTTCCGGCAAGTCAACGGTGCTGCAATTTTTTGATTTCCTGAGCCAGCAGATCAGCGGGAAGGTGAGCGAATGGCTGCAACGCCGGAACTGGTCCGCGGCGGACTTGAATTCGCGGCTTTCCAGCAAGAGCAACATCCTGTTCACCGTGCGGTTGCAAGCCGGGACGGATGCCCGGGTCGAATGGCAGGCCGGTTTCAACCGAAAGGAATTGCGCTGCACCAGGGAAAAAATCACCTGGAACGACCAGGTGCTGCTCAAGGTATGGGAGGGGCAGTATTTTTGCGCCGAGCCCGGGGAGCGCCGGGACGGACAGCCCGTGACCGGGCAACCCATTGCCTTTACCTATGAAGGCTCCATTTTGCCCCATTTGAAGGAAGACCTGCTGGCGCAAGAGCTGCTGGAGTTCAAGCGCTTCTTCCTGGAATCACGCACCCTGGAACTGCTCTCCCCGGAGCTGCTCCGCCAGCGCACCAGATCGGCCCACGGCACGCTTGGCATGGGCGGGGAGCGGTTATCCGCCTTTCTGCACGAGCTGGGGCCACGGGCGCAACAAGGGCTCACGGCGCAACTGCACAAGGTGTATCCCTGCCTGGAGCAGATCGAGGTCAAAAGCCTGCGATCAGGCTGGAAACAGTTGCATATCACGGAGAGATACGCGGACAGAAGACTGCCCACCGAGGCCCGGCATATCAACGACGGATTGCTGCGGCTGCTGGCCATATTCTCGCAACTGACCGACGCACAGGGCATCCTGCTTCTGGACGAGCTGGAAAACGGCATGAACCCCGAGCTGGTCGAATACCTGCTGGATGCCCTGGCGGCCAGCGACCGGCAGGTCGTTGTCACCACCCACAGCCCTCTGATTCTGAATTTTCTTGATGATCACATTGCCAAGCAAGGCGTGGTCTATCTGTACAAGACAGCAAAAGGCCACACCAAGGCCATTCGATTTTTCGACATCCCCTCCATGGCGGAAAAACTGACGGTCATGGGACCGGGCGAAGCCTATGAGGACACCAGTCTGACCCTGCTTCGCGATGAAATCGAGGGCCTTGCGGCCGCGGGTTCCTGAAATGCTGTTGCTGATCAGCGGGGAAGGTCCCACGGACATGGGCACGCATGACGGCTTGGCGTTCCTGCCCGGCCCCCTGGCCCTTTTTGCGGACCAATGGATCGGCGATCGGTGCGGCTACTCCCTGCACGACGCCGAGGCGATTCGACTGATTGCCAAGGCCGATCTGTCGGAACATTCCAAGAAGCATCTCAAGCCAAAAGTCAAGCGGGGCAAAAACCAGACCAGGAAACGAGATATTTTTACAAGAACGCCCGGGCCTTGGCCCAGATCGCCAGGCAGATCGAGACACTGGAAAATGCGGATGTCATGGCGATTTTGTTCAGGGACGCGGACGGCACGGCAAGTTCAGGCCGGGGGGAATGGACGGCGAAACACCAGTCCATGCTGACCGGATTTGCCGCGGAAAATTTTGACCAGGGCATTCCAATGTTGCCCAAGCCGATATCCGAGGCATGGCTGCTGTGCGCCGTGCAACAGCGCTATCAGCACTGCGACCAGCTTGAATGCGCATCCGGCAAGAACGCCTCGCCTGAATCCATGAAGAAACGTCTGGCATCGCTCTTGGGTGGCAAGGCGACGCAAACCGTTTTGGTTGACGCCGTGCAAGACGGATTGATCGATATGAGGCAGATCAGCATGCCCAGCCTGACCGCGTTCAAGGAGAACGCTGACCATGTGCTGGACAAACTTGGTTTTCCGACAGGACTTTAACCGAATCACCATCCTCTACTCGCATTTCTATGTAATTTCGGGCTATTAGGCCCATCTTTTTTGTAAGACCCTTTCTTTCCTTTTCGTTTTCACTTCAAAAGCAATAATATTTTAACATGTTGCCTTGTTTTTAGTTGACATTGTTAGGCCCTACTGATATGCTTCGCGCATGGCTCACCTACACAAGAAGATGAAAAAGGGCAGACCCTACTACTATGTGCGGGAGATGGCGCGAGTCGACGGCAAACCAAAAGTGACCAACCAAGTCTACCTCGGCTCGCCAGAGAGAATCATGGCCTTGGCAAAAGGCTCCGGATCCTCGTTAAAGAAAATTCAGGTCCAAGAATTTGGTGCGCTTTGGCTGGCCAATTTGATCGACCAGGATGTCGGGATTGCCCAGATCGTGGATAAGACGGTTCCCAAGGGGAAGAACGAAACTGGACCCTCTGTGGGCGAGTACTTTTTGTATGCCGTTCTCAACAGGATGGTGGACGCCACGTCCAAAAGATCCCTGGCGGGCTGGTACGGCAAGACCGCCATACAACAGATCAGGCCGGTGGACATCAAAACGTTGTCATCCGAAAAATTCTGGAAGAAATGGGATCGTGTCAGCCAAAGCCAGATTGCATCCATTGCACGGGAATTCTTTGCAAGGCTGGCTCAGCTTGAGGTCTCTCATTCCGACTGCTTTCTTTTCGACACCACCAATTACTATACGTACATGGCCAGCGATACCGAGTCTGACCTAGCCCAGACAGGCAAAAACAAGGAGGGCCGCTACTGGCTTCGCCAAGTGGGACTTGCCTTGCTTGTTGCCAGGGACACCGGCCTACCTTTTTTCTACCGGGAATACGAGGGCAACTGCCATGATTCCAAGGTGTTTCAATGTGTCCTGGAAGACGTTTTGGATGCCATGCGACAATATGGCCGCCCCGACGTGACGGTGGTCGTGGACAAAGGCATGAATTCCGAGGACGTCATGGCCGTCATTGACGCCATGGACAATGTGCACTTCGTGACCAGCTATTCACCCTACTTTGCCGAGGAGCTGATCCATGTCGGCAGAGATAAATTTGTTGTTGTAGTTACCGAAAAAAACCGGCGACTTCGTGAGCTCGACAGGGAGGACGATCAATTAATCGCTTGGCGGACCACCGGGGAGTATTGGGGACAAACGCGGACAGTGGTCGTGACCTACAATCCCCTGACCGCTACCAAGCAACGGTACAAGTTTGAAGCGAAATTACGGAAACTCCAGTCGACCCTGTATGAAATCCGATCGAAGGTTCGTTCCCGGGCTGCCCAGTGGCGGAAAGAAGACACAGTCAGGCAGCGCTACCGGGACATTTGCCGGGACATGCACCTCCCAGACAATCTTTACGATCTGAATTTTTCTGTGGAAAGTGGATGCTTGGTCATGAGTTTTCGTAAAAACCAGTATCGCATCGAGCGACATATCGACAGGTTCGGAAAGAACGTGCTGATCACGGACAGGATGGATTGGAGCACAGATGAAATCGTCCGGGTCAGCCTGGACAGATACATGGTTGAACAAAGCTTTCGCCAAACCAAGGATGATGACCTGGTCAGCATGATGCCCATGCGCCATTGGACGGATAGCAAGATCCGTTGTCACGTCCTCTGCTGTATCGTTGCCCTCTCTTATCTGCGCCTGCTGGAACTACGCTTGACGAATGCCGGACTCAAACTCTCCGCGGCCACGGTAATGCAGGAGATGAAGGCGTTGCACTCCTGTCTTTGCTGGCAAGCAGATGCACGAAAAGCGGTCCGGATGCTTGAGGATCCGGGGGAAACACAGGCTCAGATACTGAAGGGCGTTGGATACGAAGTGAGTGGAGGGGTCTTACAAGAATTGTCAATGTAACATGGCGGAATTGCGCCTGATTTCCGGAAAACCGGGGTTCAATCTGCTAAACTCCTGTAATAGTTTAGCAAACTAAAGTTCCGAAAAGGGCCAAAAGCAAGGGACTTCCGGCGGATGGTGAAGATACGCTGGGGCAACTCCCAGGTGTTTTTGTAGGCGGGCTCGTAGCCTTTGCCTTTGACCATCAATGTGCTCGGAAGCCCCTTGCTTTCAGTACTTTTCTGATTTGATTTTTGGCGATTGGCTTTTTATGACGCACGGCGTCATCACTTAAAAGGAGAGCCCATCGTGAACAATTCTTTCCTCAACCAATTCGACCCAAATATCAAGTTCAGCTATTTTTGTTTCGATAGGGTCATCATTCGCGGTTATATCCGCTTCCTCTTTTTTGCCGCTGGCGTAGCCAAGCTGCTCAAAGCTTTGGGTTTCAAGCAAATGACATCCGGCGTCATGCGTATCCTGACCGACCAGCTCAACGCCCATATTGAAAAAGTCGCCAAACAAAAAAACATCCCCATACACTGGTGGCCTTCGGTAGGCGGCGGGACAGACGGTGCAAAGCTGGACTTCGTCAAGAAGAACTATGCCGACAAATGGAAGGGGAAAGGCGACCACGTCTATTGCATCATTACGGACAAAGAGCCCTCCCATACCTTTGCATCCCGAGAATTCACGGCAAAAACCGGAAAACGATTTCACACTCTCTACAATTGCAGAAAGCCGGTAAAGCAGTACTACATCTACTTTCACGACGGCCTTTTGGGAGGACCTTGCTATCTCAAAATCTGCTCATACCTGCCCTTCCAGTGCGAGTTCTATTTCAACGGGCATAATGCGGCCAAGCTCAAAATGGACAAAGAGGGCCTTGGGTATACGATGAGAGACAATGCTTTCGTCGAGATTGAAAACCGTGCAAGATTCAAGGAGATTGTCAAAGAACTCAATGGTCGGGCCGTACAACAACGGATTGAGCATTGGAAAAATATCTTCTTCAAATTCGACAAGGGCACATATTCAACCAGGTCCAGGCACCTGGAGCACGAATGGTACCTGCACCAAGTCGAGGTCTCTTCCAATACTGTTTTCAAGTCGGCGAGGTTTGCCACCAGCCTCTTTGAAAGGCTCTTGGACAAATTCCAGCGAATCGGATTGCCCGATTCCATTGCCAGGATATTTTCTCTGCGGAGCAATTCCCGCACAAAGTCCAAGACTTTCTGGAGACAGTACGAAAACAACGCCGTCATCAAACATTGGTTCCGGAGAAACTCCATCAAGCTGTACAACAAGACCGGTTATTTCCTGCGCACCGAAACCACAATCAACAACCCCAAGTCGCTGGGGCTTCACAAACCTGCCATCTATTTGCAGGCCTGCTTGTGGAAAGGCGTGGAGGCGAATGACAAATTCTTGTCATGCTGCGCTGATGTTGATGTTTCCACAATCACCGAAGAGGAACACCTTCAGTTCATCATTCCGGTGCCGGACCACAAGGGCAAGAACATTGCCGCTCCTGACCTCCGTAAGGAGAGGCAGTCTGCCCTGGCTCGAGAACTCCTCAAGCCAAAATACTGTGTCCACGGTTTCAAGACCGCGGATATCCTGGAGGCCTTGCCCGGCAACTTCAAGAAATCGTCCCAAATTCGGCACGAATTGCTGAAGTTGAGGGTCAGGGGCATCATCCATAAAAATAAAAGAAAGTCATCTTATAGGGTTACGCAGAAAGGGTGGAGTCTGCTCTGGGTTGAATTCACTGCCCGCCACCACTTCAAAAATCCAATGATTTCAAGGAACTTCAAAAAAGAGGCAGCCAGTACCGTAGAGCAACCCTCCAAAATCGAAGAGGCCTATGCCCTCATCGACAAAGGACTAACTCAATTAAAACATGAGGTTGCAATCGCTGCTTGACCTCGAAAAAACGTAAAATTTTGTCGCGTTGTTTGGAATAAAAGCCTATTTTTCTTTCGAAACGACCATGGGCCAGATTTCATCCACGTGCTCCACATACCGGACTTTGATCTTGCGCAGCAGGTCGGCGGGGACTTCCTGCAGGTCTTTCTTGTTCTGAGCCGGAATCAGCACGGTTTTCAGGCCGTGGGCCACGGCGGCCAGAATCTTTTCCTTGATCCCGCCCACGGGCATCACCCGTCCGCGCAGGGTGATCTCACCGGTCATGGCCAGATCGTTCCTCGCCGGGGTGTTGGTCAGGGCGGAGAACAGGGCCGTGACCAACGTCACTCCGGCGGACGGTCCGTCCTTGGGGGTGGCACCGGCCGGAACGTGGATGTGGATGTCGTTCTTCTCGGCGAAATCCGGGTCCAACCCCAGGGTTCCGGCCCGGCTACGGGCGATGCTCAACGCGGCCTGGGCGCTCTCCTTCATGACCTCGCCCAGCTGTCCAGTCAGGATCAGCTTGCCCTTGCCGGGCATGGTGGAAACCTCCACGTGCAGAACCTCGCCGCCCACCGGTGTCCAGGCCAGCCCAAGGGCCACGCCGGGATAGAGTTCCTTGTCCTTTTCATTCTCCAAAAACCGGGCGACTCCCAAGAGCTTGTTCAGCATCCTGGCCGTGACCGTGAACGGTCCGGAGTCGCCCTCGGCCACCTTGCGGGCCAGCTTGCGGCAGACCGAGCCCAGCTCCCGCTCCAGATTCCGCAACCCGGCCTCCCGGGTGTATTCGCGGATCATCTTGCTGAGGATCTGATCTGAGATGACCACATCATCCGGTTTCAGGCCGTTTTCCTTGATCTGCCTGGGCAACAGGTAGCGCCTAGCGATCTTGATCTTCTCGGCCTCGGTGTA
>SKYX01000204.1 GCA_007127655.1 Desulfonatronum sp. | reverse complement strand
GCAAGCCCAAACTGGTGAGCGCCTGGAGGCCGGACCGGATGTCCCATCGGAAACTCTGCTTGATCCCGGATTCATTGCCGCTCCGGCAACCCGCGGGCAACGGATCACGATACGCAGCCCGCTATTCGAAGCGGTTTTCAATTCCGAGGGCGGGGTGCTGGAGCAGTTCAAGCTGCTTCAATATCGCCAGACCATAGAGCCCAACGCCCCCTTCGTGGACCTGGTTGATTCTCCCGACCCGCGCAAACGGCCCCTGGGCTTGCTCTGGAACGATCAGCCCACGTGGATGCAGGGGGAATGGACCGTCGACGGGGATAACCTGGACCTTGCCCGTGGTGAACGCGGCTCCCTGTCCTTCATCGGCCGCTTTGGACAACTGGAACTGGTCCGGACCTTCAGCTTCACCGGGGGCACCTACCTGATCGAGGAACAGCTCCAGGTCCGCAACCACTCGCCCAACCAGATCGGTGCCACCCTGGGCTTTACCATGGCCAGCGAACCGTTGAGCGCCATCCAGGACCGCTACACACCGACCCAGGTGATGTTTTACGACATCAACGGACTGGGAAAGGAACGTAAAGACAAGAATTTGCTGCCGGGCATCCGCTCCGACACGGGCGTCCTCTGGGGCGCGGTTCAGAGCAATTATTTCCTGGCCGCCGTGATTCCCGGCTTCTCCGACCCGGTGTTCAAGGCGCGTCTTGAAGACGGAATGCACCGCCTGACCATGGAAACCAGAACCTTTTTTCTGGACTCCCAACTGGAAATGCAGTTCCGGTCCACCTACTACTTCGGCCCACGGGAACGGGAAGCCCTCTCCGTGGCCCCGGCCAATCTGCTCGAGGCCTTGCACTACGGCTGGTTCGACCTCATCGCCAGCCCGCTGATCCAGGTGCTGAACTTCTTTCACGGCTACGTCCACAACTACGGGCTGGCCATTATCCTGCTGACCCTGGTCATCAAACTGATTTTCTTCCCGCTGTCCCAGAAGAGCTACAAATCCATGCAGCAAATGAAGAAACTGCAGCCGATGATGCTCAAACTGCGCGAGAAGCATAAAGACGATCGCCAGAAGATGAACGAAGAGATGATGCAGCTCTACAAGACCTACAAGGTCAACCCATTGGGGGGCTGCCTGCCCATCGCCGTGCAGATTCCGGTGTTCATCGCCTTGTACCAGGCCCTGATGGGGGCCATCGAGTTGCGCCACGCCCCGTTTATCACCTATGTACCCTTTACGGACATCATCTGGCTGGCCGACCTTTCGGCCCGGGATCCCTACTACGTCACTCCGATCATCATGGGGGCGACCATGTTCCTGCAGCAAAAGCTGACTCCGGCCCCCGGGGATCCCATGCAGGCGAAGATCATGCTGTTTTTGCCGATTATTTTCACTTTTTTATTCTTAACTTTCCCGTCGGGTTTGGTCCTCTACTGGCTGGTCAACAACGTCCTCTCCATCGCCCAACAGTGGTGGGTGATGCGCGAACCCGCCAAATCGTAGGCCGCAAACCGTCGCCGGGTCCTCCATCGGATGCGGCCCTACCGTCCACCGATGGTGAAGGAGACCAACGTCAACATGAGTGAACCAAAGGAATTCCAAAGCAAGAGTGTCGATGACGCCATTGAGGAGGCTTGCTCGTTTTTTTCCTGTGTCCGTGACGAATTGGAAATAACGATCCTTGAAGGCGGCTCATCCGGAATATTCGGCCTGGTCGGCGTACGGAAGGCCCGAATCAAGGCCCAGCCACGGGTCCGTCTTTCGGAATTGGAAACCATGATCCGCACGATCACGGAACGAATCACCTCCACCATCGTGGACACCCCCCGGGTCGTGGTGGAGCATCAGTCCGACTTGATCAAGGCCACCATCGAAACCTCCGAGAATATGGAACGGCTCTTGGGGCGCGACGGGCAGGTCCTGGGGGCGGTGGAGTACATCGTCAACCGGATCGTGGCCCGCCGCTGGCCCAGTGCCGTGCGGATCATGCTGGATGCCGACGGTTTCCGGGAGCGCCAGGACCAGGAACTGAGTGATCTGGCGGTGACCCTGGCCGAAAAGGCCAAGGCCACGCAATCGCCGCAAAGCACCAAGCCCCTGCCCTCCTACCAGCGCCGCATCGTCCACGTAGCCCTGCAAGCGGTCACGGACATCCAGACCAAAAGCAAGGGCGACGGGCCATTGAAACGCGTCCTGATCATCCCCAAGGCCCCTCCCTCCAAGGACGACGACGCCAACGCCGAGAGCCCGTCTCCCCAGGACGCATGACCGCTTCGGCCCAGATGGCCACAAGCACCATCGCCGCCGTGGCCACCCCTGCGGGCCACGGCGCGGTGGGCATCATCCGCGTCAGCGGCCCGCAGGCCAAGGCCGTGGTCCTGACCCGTTTCGCATCAACCCGTCCGAACTTCACCGGCTTTCGCCCTTATCGTCTGCACCACGGGCACATTCTGGACGAGGACGGACACCCCCTGGACGAGGTCCTGGCGGCCTTCATGCCCGGCCCGGGATCGTTTACCGGGGAGGACGTGATGGAGATTCACTGTCACGGATCGCCGGTTGTTCTCCAAAACGTCCTGGAATCCATCCTGGTTCAAGGTGTCCTGCCGGCCGGCCCGGGGGAGTTCACGGAGCGGGCCTTTCTCAACGGCCGCATGGACCTGACCCAGGCTGAAGCCGTGGCCGAAATCATCGCAGCCACCTCTCCAGCGGCCTCCCTTCTGGCCCAAACCAAACTTTCCGGAGCCCTGAGCGCCTGGCTGAACACCCTGCGTGCCAGCATTGAGGAACTCCGGGCCCAGTTGTGTCTCGCCGTGGATTTTCCGGAAGAGGACTTGGAATGCCTCGCGCCGGAAGATTTTTCTCGCGCTGTGGAGCACCTCCAAGACCAAATCCGTGCTGTCCTGGACAACTGCCGCCGCAACCGCATCTGGAACGACGGGGCCTTGTGCGTCCTTTCCGGGGCCGTGAACGCGGGCAAATCCAGCTTGCTCAACCTGCTTCTGGGTCGGGAGCGGGCCATTGTCAGCGCCACGCCGGGAACGACCCGGGACTACCTTGAGGAACGCCTTTACCTCCAGGGGCTCGAGGTTCGGCTGGTGGACACAGCTGGCGCGCGCCAAGACGCCGACGACGTGGAGCGGGCCGGCTTGTCCCTGGCCCGCGGACTTCAGGAGACGGCGGACCTGATCCTTTTGGTGGTGGACAACGCGACTCCGGGAGAGGAGTGCGCCGCTACCTCCCAGGCCGCTTTCCACTCGGTGTCGAGTTTGGCGCGGCGACCGCCATCCGGCCCATCCGGCCCATCCGGCCCATCCGGCCCATCCGGCAGGAAACGAACACTGCCCGGACACGAACCGATCCTGGAATCCTTCCCCGTCTCCAAGACCCTGATTGTAGCCAACAAGGCCGACCTTCCCCGACCGGACCCTGAGCCCGTCGCCTTGCTGGCCGAACTCGGCTATCCCGTGGTTCACGTCTCGGCCAAGACCGGCCAGGGGCTGGACGCGTTGCAGGAGGCCATGCGCTCCATGCTGACGAACAAATCCCCAGCACCCCAGACAGACACTCTGACCCCAAATCTGCGCCAATCGCTGGCCCTGGAACGAGCGGACCAGGATCTGGCGTTCCTGCGAGCGGACATCCAGGCAGGACTGCCTTATGATCTTCTCGGGGTTAGGCTGGAATCCGTCAGCGTCGTCCTCGCTGAAATAACCGGAGAAATCACCTCCTCGGATGTCCTGGACTCCATCTTCAGTAAATTCTGCATCGGAAAGTGACGCCACTTCCGAAACGCATCGATCCTGCGCGGGACGCTCCGGAATCGTGCTCTCGCGCCAAGGGCGGATGGCCCGGGTTCAGATGCGTGCATCACGGAGCTGCTCTGCCTGCACCTGCTCCGCCGCTTTTGCCCGGCACCAATCCTCATCAACGAGAACCTTGACTGTCGTCAATATCGTCGATGCCGAAGTCGGCCGGCACGTCCGGATCGTCGACTCGCCCCGAGCCGTCGTAGCCGCCCCCCCCGTGCTGTTCGGCATCCCGTTGCTGGGCTTGCTGTGCGGGGCTCTCGGAGGGTACTGGATCGCACCGTTCTCCTCGGAGGATCTCAACGCCTTGATCGGAGCCGCGGCAGGATTGGCGTTGGGAATCCTTGGAGCCCGGTTAGCCGCGAATTCCAGGCTTGTTGGCCCGGATCAATCTCCTCAGGCCGTGGAGATCCTTCCCGATCCCACAGCCCCCCTTCCCTGACCCTGCCCAACCCACACGTCCATTTCGCGAGTTGCAAGCCCCGAGCTCAAGTCCGAATGCCTGTCCCGGCAACCCGTTGCAACAACATCCCATTCAGCCTGAGCCCTGGAAGCCGCTCACAATTGATAAGGAAAATCATACATATAGGCACTGATTTTTTTCGCTCTCTTTTTCACAATCTGCGCCAATGCCTTGACAATACGCCCCGGCTCATCTAGCAAGTCCTACTTAAAAACCCGCCTATCAGAGAGGTTTTACCGGGTACCCGGAGCCATCTCCGAGTTCACTCGCAAGCCGACCTCCCCCCGCTGGTCCCTGTGGAGTGTTGAGAATTTGGGGAAGCCGGGATACTCGGTCTTCGTCCTTAGCAATGTCGAAATCCCCTCGCACCGAGAGGGGTTTTTGTCTTTACGCCCCAAGGGGTTCAGGACCTCGTTCCGCTGATCCCGGCTCGAGGAGCGGTGTTATCCATGGCAAAGGAGCGTGAATGTGAAACAGTGAACATGTGCGACGTAATTGGATCCGACATTCGGCAAAGGCGACTTCATCCACTGCAAGCAACTCCGCTCGATAAATTGAGAAAAAGGGAGCGATTTTCATGGCATACAGGAAATTAGTACTAGGCTTGTCCGGGTGCCTGTTCGTTTTGGTTTGCGTGCTTTTTCTACAGGCCGACGTGATGAGCATGATCAGCTCTTCCGGAAAGGACTCCGGCAGGGCCGATCTGATCATGATCCAGGCCATGGCCAAGCAGACCACGAAACAGGCCTCCGCCGTTCAGTTTTTACACGATGCGCATACCCAGGCCCTGGCCGAACAGGACAAGGACTGCGCGGCCTGTCACATCAAGGACGAAAGCGGCACGATCTCCTACAAGTACATGCGTCTTGAGGACCCCGCCGCGAACCGGTTGAAAGACCTGTACCACGACAACTGTACGGCCTGTCACGCGGAGAACGCCAAGGCGCGGATGGACAACCCCGGGCCACAGATCGGCGAATGCCGCAAATGCCACGTGGAACCAGCGACCTCCACCCAGGCCTGGGTTTCCGGCGGCATGGACAACATCCTGCACTACATCCACTGGGATTCGGACCTGATCGCCAAGGACGAGGGCAAGGACACCAACTGTGGACAGTGTCACCACGAATACGACGAGGACAAGCAGGAACTCGTCTACATCCAGTTCGCCGAAGAAGGATGCCGCTCCTGCCATACGTCCGAGCCCAAGGAGCCCGTCAAGGCCAACCTCGCGGAAGCGTTTCACGGCCAGTGCGTGACGTGTCACCTGGAAAACAAGGAAACCCAGGCCGAGCGCAACGGTCCCCTGGACTGCGCCTCCTGTCACGGCGGGCCGCAGCGCCTGGAAATGCAGGCCAAGTTTGCTGAAAAGCTGGAAGAGATGGACGGTGTGTTGCCCCGGCTGCCCCGCCAGCAACCCGACGTCGTGCTGCTTGCGGCCAAGCTGCCCGAGCGGTCCAAGGACGCCACCCACCCCACCCTGATGTATCCCGTGCCTTTCAACCACGAATTGCATGAGCAGGCCACGGACGCCTGCCGGGACTGCCACCATGAAACCCTGAAGAGTTCCTGTACGGACTGTCACACTCTGCAAGGTTCGGAGCAGGGCGGCTACATCACCCTGGAGCGGGCCATGCACGCCCCGGACAGCAAATCCAGCTGCGTGGGCTGCCACAATGAAATGAAGCAGGATCCCTCCTGCGCCGGCTGCCATGCAGCCATGCCCCAGGGGACCGAGCCTCCGGCCTCCAGTTGCGCCCTGTGTCACGTCAACCCGGATATCTTGAGCCAGCGCTCCATGGAGCGCCAAAGCGTCGACTACACGGACTACACCGAAATGCTCATTCCGGCCCAGGCTAGTGGCAGGCAGCCCGCCGGAGAACCGGTGGTCATTCCAGAGGACAAGGAAGGCCGCGTCGTCCTGGCCCACCAGCTCATCATCGACCGGCGGGGGCAGGAAGCCTTGCTGATCGCCGAGGAAGACATTCCCAACGTGGTCAAGATCGACGTCCTGGCCGACGAGTACCAGCCAGCGGAACTGCCTCACCGCAAGATCGTCATGAGCATGATGGAGAAGATGCAGGACAACTCGCTGGCCACCACCTTCCACGCGACTCCGGTCACCATGTGCCAGGGCTGCCACCATAATAGCCCCCTCTCCGCAGAGCCGCCGAGCTGCCAAACCTGCCACGACCAGCGCTCCCAGGAAGGTCGCCTTGGACGGCCCGGACTTTTGGCCGCCTACCACATCCAGTGCATGTCCTGCCACACGGAGATGGGCCTGGAAAAGCCGGCTGCCACGGACTGCACCTCCTGCCACAAACAGAAAGAGAATTGACAGCTCGTAAGGAGAACCGACATATGAAACGCAGATCATTCCTCGGATTGATGGGCGCGGCCGGGGCCGGGCTGGCGGTTCCGGCCACTGCCCGGGCCGCGGCCAAGGACTTCAGAGGCTATCACGACACCCCGGGTGTGCTGTTCGACGGGACGCGGTGCATCGGCTGCCGCAAGTGCGAATTGGCCTGCAACCAGGTCAACAACCTTCCCGAACCGGAAGTGCCCTTTGACAACCTGGAAATTCTGAACACCCGGCGGCGTACGGACTCGACCACCTTCACCGTGGTCAACAAGTTCGACACACCTGGCGGCCCGGTGTACCGGAAGAACCAATGCAACCACTGTCTGGAACCGGCTTGTGCTTCCTCGTGCTTCGTCAGTGCGTTCCAGAAACAGCCCGACAGCGCCGTGGACTATGACGAAACCGTCTGCGTCGGCTGCCGGTACTGCATGATCGCCTGCCCCTTTGAAATTCCAACCTACGAATACCACAAGGCCTTCACCCCCCGGGTGATGAAGTGCACGCTGTGTGGCCCGCAGATGCGCTCCGGCGAACTGCGCCTGCCCGGTTGCGTGCAAGTCTGTCCCATGGAGGCCATGATCTACGGCCCTCGCAACGAACTGCTCACCCTGGCCCGCCGCCGTTTCGCCGCCTTTCCAGGACGCTACGTCGAGAGTATCTACGGCGAGCATGAAATGGGCGGCACCAGCTGGCTGTACATCTCCGGCACCCCCTTTTCCCAGGTTGGTCTGCGCGAGGATCTGGGCACCAAATCGGCTCCGGAACTCACCGCCGGCGCACTGGCCGCGGTCCCCGTGGTGGTGGGCGTCTGGCCGGTCTTGCTTGGCGGGATTTACGCCATCAATAAGCGCAAGGAAAAAATCGCGGCCCAGGAGCAGCAGCAGGCCGTGTCCGCCGCCCTGGCCAAAGCCAAGGCCGAGGCCAAGGAAAACTTGGACGCGTCTCTGGCCAAGGCGGAAGAGTCCGCCAACCGCCGCGTGGACAACGAAGTGAAAAAGGCCGTCAAGGAAGCTCTGGCCAAGAAAGAAGAAGAACTCAAAGCGGCTGAAGCGAGCGCTACGGACGAGGAGGAAGGCAAATGAGCACCGTGACCAATGACGACTTCAAGTCGTATTTGACGCCGTTCAATATCGTAACAGGCCTGATCATCATCGCGGGCCTGATCGTCACCGTTATCCGCTTCACCGGCGGGCTCGGGGCCGTGACCAACCTGGACGACAACTACCCCTGGGGCATCTGGATCAGCTTCGACCTGCTCTGCGGCGTCGCCTTGGCTGCCGGCGGCTACACCACCGCCGCGGCCTGCTATGTCTTCGGGTTCAAAAAGTACCATTCCGCGGTCCGCCCCGCGGTTCTGACCGCCTTCCTGGGCTACGCCCTGGTGGTCATGGCCCTGCACTACGACGTCGGTCGCCCCTGGCGGCTGCCCTACCCGATCTTCGTTCAGCAGGGCACGACATCGCTGCTCTTCGAAGTAGGTTTGTGCGTTTTCCTGTACCTGACCGTCCTGTTTCTTGAGTTTCTGCCCACCCTGTTCGAATGGAAGGGCTGGCGGAAGCTGCGGGACGCCTTGGTCAAAATGACCCTGGTGCTGGTCATTTTCGGCGTGGTGCTCTCCACCTTGCACCAGTCCTCCCTGGGTGCGCTGTACACCATCGCCCCATCCAAACTGCACCCGCTGTGGTACTCGGCCTATCTTCCGGTGTTCTTTTTCGTCTCCAGCATCGCGGCCGGGTTGTCCATGGTCATCTTTGAAGGCTCCTTGTCGCACAAGTATCTGCACCGGATGATGGACAGCGAGTACAACAGAAATCACGACGACGTGGTCCTCGGCTTTGCCAAGGGCTGCTCCTGGGTGCTGTTCGGCTACTTTGCCCTGAAGATGATCGGCCTGACCTATGACAACAATTGGAGCTACCTGGCCAGCGGCTTCGGTGCCTGGTTCCTTGTGGAAATGCTCTGCTTCGTGGCCCTGCCGGCCTTCCTGTACGCCGTGGGCGCGCGGGACAAGAACTTCGCCCTGATCAAGTGGACGGCGATCCTGACCGTCCTGGGCATCGTCGTGAACCGGTTCAACGTTTCCCTGGTCGCGTTCAACTACCACCTGCCCTCCGAGGACAAGTATTTCCCTGCCATGATGGAGATCATCATCTCCGTGTTCATCGTCACCGTGGGCGTGGTTGTGTTCCGATTCGTATCCACCAGGATGCCCGTCTTCTTCGAGCACCCTGAATACAAAGGCCAACACTGAGCTAAAGGGAGGCTACACCAATGGAATTCAACTCCATGCACGAGTTTTTCATGCATACCAAGACCATGACCTACCTGCTCATGGGCGGGATCCTTGTCGGCGCCATACTCTGGTGGCAATTCCTGATGGGGGAAAAGAAACCCATCGACAACCCTCACCGGACTGGCGAGGGGCATGACAATGGTCATGGGCATTAGCAAAGCGGAGAGAAGGCTTCCGGCGCGGTTTGCACGTGCCGGAAGCCGCTTGGCGGGCACAAGCGCTCATGATCCAAGCTTTCTGGATCGACGGACGACAAGACCGTCCGGATTGCAACAACATAAGTGATGCTCGAGGAGACGCATATGTATAATTTCTTGACTGGACCCATGGTCTGGATCACGTTCCTGGTCGTGGTCGTTGGATTGACGTACCATGTGGTGACGTACATCCGCGGCCTGGACTGGCGACTGGATCGCGTGGGCTATCGGCCCAACATGCAGCACGGCCTGAAAGGGGCCGCCAGATCCATCTTTTTCTGGATTTTACCCTGGGGCTCCCACGGCTGGCGGGCCAAGCCGCTGTTCACCCTGCTTTTTTTCAGCTTCCACATCGGCCTGCTGTTCACGCCGATATTTCTCGAGGCGCACAATATCATGCTCAAGGACAGCTGGGGTATTCGCCTGCCCGGGATTTCCACCGGCTTGGCCGACTTCCTGTCCTGGGTCGTGGTCATCGGAGGCATCTTCCTGATCCTGCGCCGCATCGCCTATCCCGAGGTCAGAATCCTCACCTCGGCCTACGACTACCTGCTGATCGTCATCGCCGTGTCCCCTTTCCTGACCGGTCTGATCGCCCGGTACAACGTGGGTAACTACGACTTCTGGCTGCTCATCCACATCTTTACCGGCCACGTCTGGCTGCTCAGCCTGGTCTTCACCAGACTGAACCATGTGGTCCTCTTCTTCCTGACCCGCGCGCAACTGGGCATGGACTACGGCATCAAGCGCGGCGGAATGAAAGGCACTCAGATGACCTGGTAGGCATCTGGGAAACACAAGCTCAACGAGAGGGAGAATACAATGCCCGAAGGAATTCTTTGCAACAAGCAGCCCATTGTCACGGACGAGCAGCTTAAGCTGACGCTCGGAGACAAGAGCGGCAAGCAATATTACGCGGAAATGGAGCAGTTGGAGGTGGATACGGACAAGCTCTGGTCCACTATTCAGAACACCATGAAGTCGCGTCTCAAAACGTGGTTGAACATTTGCGCCAAATGCGGCTTGTGCGCGGACAGCTGTTTTTTATACGAAGTCAACAACAGGGACCCCCGACAGGTTCCCTCAGCCAAAATCCATGCCACTCTGGGCGAGATCGTCAAGCGCAAAGGCAAGGTTGACAACGCCTTCATGCGCAACTGCATGGACATCGCCTGGAGTTGGTGTACCTGCTGCAATCGTTGCGGCCAGTTCTGCCCCCACGGCATCGACATGGGCGTGATGTTCTCCTACCTGCGCGGTCTGCTCTTCTCCCAGGGGTTCGTGCCTTGGGAACTGAAAATCGGTTCCGGGATGCACCGGGTGTACAAGGCCCAAATGGACGTGACCACCGAAGACTGGGTGGACACCTGCGAATGGATGGCCGACGAAAACTCCGAGGAGTGGCCCGGCCTGGAAATCCCCGTGGACAAGGAAGACGCGGACATCATGTACACCCTCAATGCCCGCGAGGCCAAACACTATCCAGAAGACATCGCCGAGGCGGCCATCCTGTTCCACGTGGCTGGCGAGAACTGGACCATGCCCTCCGAGGGCTGGGAACAGACCTCCTTGACCCTCTTCGCCGGCGACTGGGAAGGCTGCAAGCAACAAGTTCTCCATGTCTATGACGCCATCGAACGGCTGCGCCCCAAGCGGGTCGTGGGCACGGAATGCGGCCACGCCCACCGGGCCACGGTCATCGAAGGGCCCTATTGGGCCGGTCGGGAAGACGGCCAGCCGCCCAGGCCATACATCCACTACGTGGAATGGCTGGCCGAGATGCTGCGCACCGGGCGGATCAAAATCGACCCGACCAAGCGGATCAAGGAACCGGTCACCCTGCAGGATTCCTGCAACTATGTCCGCAACCAGGGCCTGAAGAACATTACCCGGGAAATCATGAGCTATATTGTTGAACCCGGCTATTTCGTCGAAATGG
>SKYX01000171.1 GCA_007127655.1 Desulfonatronum sp. | reverse complement strand
CATGGCCTTCCAGACCGGCGAGTTCGTGCTCAAAGGCATCGGCCTGGCAGCCATCGCGGGCATTGTCTTGAACCTGATTCTGCCGGGTCGGAAGATCTAGTTTGGGGGTTCAGCGGTTCAGCGGTTCAGCGAAGGAACCACCGTACCATGCATTTTTCAACCGTTGAACCGTGAACCGTTGAACCGTGAACCGTTGAACCCGGAACCCTTGGGAGGACGTCCATGATGAGCGATGATGCCCGCCGCATGTTGCTTTGGGGCCTGGAGGCCGTGGCCTGGGTGTTCCGGGGGGGCGACGGGGGGCGCTGGTCCCAGGTCCAGGCCGATTGTCTGCCCAAGCTGGCCGGAATCCTCCTGCTCCTGGAATCCCGAGGGCTGGTCGACGAGGATCTGCTTGATCATGCCGAACAGGTTCTGGCCCTCGCCGACCAGCAGGCACCGGCCATGGCTCCGGAGAACCTGGAGGCGGAATACGTTCGGCTGTTCGTGAATCATCGCGGCGGCGCGAGCGTCCCCTTGAGCCAGTCGTGTTACACAGGCGAAGGCCTGATGATGGGCGAGCCGGCCGTGGCCATGCAGTCCCGCCTGGACCGGGCCGGTCTGCAGGTCGATACGTCGCTGGGCCTGCCCCCTGACCACATTGCCATTGAGCTGGTCTACCTGGTGTCCCTTTTTCCGGAACACCACCCACTGCCGGCTTTGTCCCCGACTTCATCGCCCACTTCAGCAACGGACTCCTCGCGGACCTCGAGTTCCGCGCCCATTGCGCCACTTGGCGAATCACTTGGAGAATCACCCTCCGAATTCGCCCGCCAAGTGCTTTCGCCCTGGGTCGGCGAACTGCAAAAGCGGATGATCGAGGCCCAGGCCTCCCCTTTGTTTCACCTCACGGCGATGATTCTTGTCGTTTTGACCGAATGCACCAAAGATGAAAAAATTCCTTTCTCCGCTTCCACCACTTGACGAGAGGAAGAGCCTGATATAAACACCATCCCTTCAACGCATTCCCTGGTAGCTCAATCGGCAGAGCGGGTGGCTGTTAACCACTAGGTTGGCGGTTCAAGTCCGTCCCGGGGAGCCAAGACAATCAAACCCCGTCTGAAAACAGACGGGGTTTTTTTGTGTCCGAAGTGTACCACGCTTTCCCTTCGTGATCCGGAAAAATGCCTGCCAGCTTGCGGCTGGGCAAGACTTGGAGTAGGGCTCTTTTCCATCAACATGCTTGACCAACGAGCCCGAAAACCAACGAGGTGGCTATGCGCTTTCTGATCGTGGAGGACGACTTTACCAGCAGATTGATGCTTCAACGGATCGTCAAGCCTTATGCGCACTGCGACTTGGCGGTCAACGGTGAAGAGGCGGTTCAAGCCTTCAAAATGGCCTACGAAGAAGGGCAGCCCTACGATCTGATCTTGATGGACATCATGATGCCCATCAAGGACGGCCAGCAGGCCCTGATGGAAATCAGGGAATACGAACGCTCCCAAGACATCAGCCCCAAGGACGAAACCCGGGTGATCATGCTCACGGCCCTGGGTGATCCCAAAAACGTCGTGGACGCCTATTACAAGGGGGGAGCCAGCTCGTATCTGGTTAAGCCCATCGACAAGAGCCTGCTCCTGGAGGTCATCCGCAACACCGGCTTGCGGATCTGAGGCCGTTCCCGCTTACGATCTCATCTTACCGAGGTTCTTGTTTGAACCCAGTCCAGAAACGTCACTTCCGCCTGCCAAAACCGCTCTCACCCCGCAGTGAATAGTTCACGCTGTCGCCCGAGGCTGGATCATGGAGAATGCGTAACCTGAGCTTCCCGATGCCCATGCCGAGTTCAAGCGTCGAGCAAGGGGCAAGTCCGTGGTGTTGGCCCAGACCATATTCGGATCAATTCCACGTCTGGGCCTGTCGATCCAAGGTTCGATAATTAATGGCTTCGGCCAGATGGTCCGCGGACAGTGTCTCCGTCCCTTCCAGATCCGCGATGGTCCGGGCGATGCGCAGCACGCGGGTGTAGGCCCGGGCGCTGAGACTCAACCGCTGTACCGCGGCTCCCAGGAATTCATGTTCCGCATCGCCGAGAGGGCAGAATGTATTCAACCACTTCCCATCCAGGTCGCTGTTGGTCAGCAGGGGAGAGTTGCGAAAGCGTTGATACTGCAAGGCCCTGGCCTTTTCGATGCTTTCGAGCATGGACGCGGAGTCGCGGGAGCCGCGTTGTCTGCGGAGTTCCTTGTAGGGCACGGCCGGGACTTCCACGTGCAGATCGATCCGGTCCAGAAGCGGGCCGGAGAGGCGGGAGCGGTAGCGCTGGATCTGCTGCGGGGAGCAGGTGCACTGATGCTGTTCGTCGGTGAGATAGCCGCAGGGGCAGGGATTCATGGCCGCCACGAGCATCAGGTCCGCGGGGTAGGTCAGGGACATGGCGGCGCGGGAAATGGTCACCAAACCGTCTTCCAGGGGTTGCCGCAGCACTTCCAGAACATGCTTCTTGAATTCCGGCAGTTCGTCCAGAAAGAGCACGCCGCGATGGGCCAGGGAGACCTCCCCCGGCCTGGGGTAGTGGCCCCCGCCGATCAGCCCGGCATCGGAAATGGTGTGGTGCGGGGAGCGAAACGGCCGAATCACCACCAGCGGCTGGTCCTTGGAAAGCATCCCGGCCACGCTGTAGACCTTGGTCACTTCCAGGGCTTCCTCGAACTCCAGGGCCGGCAATATCGAGGGCAGCCGCTTGGCCAGCATGGTCTTGCCGCTGCCTGGAGGGCCGAGAAAGAGGAGGTTGTGATTTCCCGCGGCAGCGATTTCAATGGCCCGCTTGGCGTGCTCCTGACCCTTGACCTCGCTGAAGTCCAGGATTGATTTGGTGCGATTTTTCCAAAGTTCGTCCAAATCGCAGACTGCTTTGGGGATGATCTCTTCGCCCAACAGGAAGCGCACGGCCTGAGCCAGGTTCTCCGCCCCGTACACGGATAATTCCTTGACCACCGCCGCTTCCTGGGCGTTGTCCGCGGGGACGATCAGTCCTCGAGCTCCCTGGGCCCGGGCTTTCAAGGCCAGCGGGAGGATGCCGGACACGGGTTTGAGTTCGCCGTTGAGGGACAATTCTCCAGCCAGGAAAAAGTCCTGGACCTGATCCTGGCGCAGCACCTCCACCCCGGTGAGCAGGCCTACGGCCAGAGGCAGGTCGTAAGCGCTGCCTTCCTTGCGCATGTCCGCCGGGGCCAGGTTCACGGTGATCCGGGCCGGGGGCAGCTTGAAGCCGGTGTTCTTCAATGCCGCGAAAACCCGTTCCTTGCTCTCCCGCACCGCGCCCTCGGCCAAACCGACCATGGTGAACGAAGGCATGCCCTGGCGGGCGAAATCCACTTCCAGCTCCACGTGAAAGGCCTCAATGCCCATCAGCGCGGTGGTGGCGATTTTGGCCAGCATGCTCCTCCCGTATCGGTCGTCGGCTTATCGTAACGTGCGGCCCATCCGCTCCCAGCGGGGCCCTTCCCCTGCCTCCCAGGACCAGTAGATCCGCCAGGCCTTGCCCTTGATCCGCTCCCGATCCACGAATCCCCAGAACCGGGAATCCAGCGATTCGTCACGGTTGTCGCCAAGCACGAAGTATTTGCCCTCCGGGACCTTGAGCGGGCCGAGGCGATCACGGGGCTGGACGTTGCGGAGTGTGGCGTCCCGGAACTGGACGTAGGGCTCGTCCAGCTCGCGCCCGTTAACCAGGACCCGTTTCCGGCGAATTTCCACAATGTCCCCGGGCAAGCCAACCACGCGCTTGATGAAGTCCTGAGGGCAGGCGTCGTCGGCCAGGCCGGGAAGGGCGCATTGCAACCACCGGCCCGGTTCTTCGGTAAAGACGGGCACGTCCTGACCGAACAGAAAGACCACGATATCCCCGCGCTCCGGCTCGTCCAACTCAATGACGGCCCCGGTCAGCGGAATCTTCACGTCATAGGCGAACTTGGTGACCAGGAGATGGTCGCCGACCAGCAGGGTCTCCAGCATGGAGCCGGAGGGGATCTTGAAAGCCTGGACCACGAAGGCCCGGATCAGCAGTGCCAGGACCACGGCCAGGAGAATAGCCTTGACGTATTCCCACAGAGTGGTCGCCAGGGATTTGGACATGCGCGAAATGGCTCTACTCAATCCGCTGGCCGACCCGGTCCCAGCGGACGTCGCCCAGAAACCAGCGCGGATTGGCGGACCAGTAGATCCGCCACGCCTTGCCCCGGATCTGTGACCTGGGCACAAACCCCCAGAACCGGGAATCGTGGGAATTGAAACGATTGTCGCCCAGGACGAAGTAGTGATCCTCGGGCACGGTTCGCGGCCCGAAATGGACCCGGGTCGGGCCGGGGTGCAAGGTCAGGTAAGGCTCGTCCACTGCCTCGCCGTTGAGGTACAGGGTCTGGTCCCGCACCTCCACCTCGTCCCCGGGGATCGCGGTCACGCGCTTGATGAAGTCCTTGGACGGGTCCTCCGGATAGCGGAAGACGATCACGTCGCCATGTTCAGGGTCCTGGGTCGAGAGGATGCTCCAGTCCGTGAACGGGGCCTTGATGTCGTAGGCGAATTTGGTCACGAACAGGCGGTCTCCGATCTGCAGGGTCTCCAGCATGGAGCCGGAGGGGATCTTGAAGGCCTGGATGATGAACGTGCGAATGATCAGGGCCAGGATCAGGGCGATGATCAAGGCCTCGGAATATTCCTTGAGCGCGGTTTGCCAGCGGGGGTTCATGAAGACTCCTTAAGTGTCCTATTCCTTGCGCAACACGGCCAGGAAGGCTTCCTGGGGAATGTCGATGTTGCCCATCCGTTTCATGCGCCGCTTCCCTTCCTTCTGCTTTTCCAGAAGCTTGCGCTTGCGGGTAATGTCGCCGCCGTAGCACTTGGCCGTGACGTTCTTGCGCATCGGCGCGATGCGTTCCTTGGCGATGATCCGCTGCCCGATGGCGGCCTGGATGACCACCTCAAACAACTGTCGGGGGATGACCTGGCGCAGACGGCTGGCCAGCTCCCGGCCCTGGGCGTAGGCCTTTTCCTTGTGCACGATGATGGACAGGGCGTCCACGGCTTCGCTGTTGAGCAGGATGTCCAGCTTGACCAGTTCCGAGGGCCTGAAATCGATGAATTCGTAATCCAGGGAGGCGTAGCCCCGGGTCACGGACTTGAGCCGGTCGAAAAAGTCGTACACGATTTCCGCGAAGGGCAGTTCGTAGGTCACGATGACCCTGGTGGAGGACAGAAAGCGCAGATCCTTCTGCTTGCCCCGGCACTCCTCGCACAGGGCCAGCACCGCGCCCAGATACTCATTGGGAACGTGGACCTCCATGTGCACGTAAGGCTCGGCGATGAATTCGATCTTGTTCAACGGAGGCAGCTTGCTGGGATTGTCCACGGAGAGGGTCCCGCCCTCCAGGGTCTTGACCTCGTAGATCACCGAGGGTGCGGTGACCAGCAGCCGGGCCTGAAACTCCCGCTCCAAGCGCTCCTGGATGATCTCCATGTGCAGCAGCCCGAGAAAGCCGCAGCGGAAGCCGAACCCCAATGCGTGGGAGGTTTCCGGCTCGAAGGAAAAGGCCGCGTCATTGAGCTGCAACTTTTCCAGGGAGTACTTGAGCGAGCCGTATTCATTAGGCTCCACCGGATACATCCCGCAAAAGACCATTGCCGTGATCTTCTTGAATCCGGGCAGGGGCGTGGGGGTCGGATTGTCCGGGTCCGTGATGGTGTCGCCGACCCGGGCGTCGGTCAGGTTCTTGATTCCGGCGCACAGAAAACCGACTTCACCGGGCCCCAACTCGTCCACAGCCAGGGGCTCGGGAGAAAAAACACCCAACTTGGCGACCTCGAACCGGGTCTTGTTGGAGTGCATCAGGATAAACTGCCCGTTGCGAATCCGACCATCCATGACCCGAAACAGAATGACCACCCCGAGATAGGTGTCGTACCAGGAATCGAAGATCAGGGCCTTGAGCGGAGCGTTTTCTTCGCCCTTGGGCGGCGGCAGGTCGGTGATGATCCGTTCCAGAACTTCCGGGACGCCCTGCCCGGTCTTGGCGCTGATCATCAGCGCGTTCCGGCAGTCCAGGCCAATCACTTCCTCGATTTCGGTCTTGATCCGCTCCGGCTCCGCGCTGGGCAGGTCGATCTTGTTCAGGACCGGAATGATCTCCAGGTTGTTTTCCAGGGCCAGGTAGGCATTGGCCAGACTCTGGGCCTCGACCCCCTGGGAGGCGTCCACCACCAGCAGAGCGCCTTCACAAGCCACCAGGCTGCGGGAGACTTCATAGCTGAAGTCCACGTGTCCAGGGGTGTCGATCAGGTTCAGGATGTACTCCCGTCCGTCTCTGGCCTTGTAAGGAATGCGCACGCTCTGGGCCTTGATGGTGATGCCCCGCTCCCGCTCCAGGTCCAGCCGGTCCAGGTACTGCTCTTTCATCTGGCGGGCGTCCACGAGGCCGGAGATCTGCAGAATACGGTCGGCCAGGGTGGATTTTCCGTGGTCAATGTGCGCGATGATGCTGAAGTTGCGAATATTTTTTTGGTCAATCATGGTGAGGGGGATTCCTTACCCCGCAAAGCCCATTGGGGCAAGCCGAAAACAAGGCCGAAAACGAATCGGGGTCATTCGTCCATCTCGCGCCGTCCAGAAGTTTCACGCCGATCAGACGGGCCGTCGCGTCTGTCCATGGCCGCTGACTGCCTGTCCTGGGAGTACCCGAGCAACGGCCCCCCACGCAATTGCCCAAGCGGCATGGGTTTTGCGAAATAGAACCCTTGGGCGTAATCGCAACGCAGCATGGTCAAGGTTTTCAATTCCTCCTCGGTCTCCACGCCCTCGGCCACCACTTCCATTTTCAAAGCCTGGGCCAGAGTGACAATGGTCCGGATGATTTCCAGATTTTCATCGCCCATGTGCATCCGGCTGACGAAAGAGCGGTCCACCTTCAGGATGTCCGCGGAAAAGCGGTGCAGGTAAGAGAGCGACGAGTAGCCGGTGCCAAAGTCGTCGATGGCAATCTTGATGTTCAGGCGCTTGAGGCGCTCCAGAATCCGCGTGGCCGCTTCGGCGTTTTCCATAACCACGCTTTCCGTGATTTCCAGCTTGAGGCTCTCCGGAGGGAAGCCAGTCTCCTGAAGCACGGCCTCCACCTGTTCAAAAATATCCGGTTGGGCGAACTGCTTCCCGGATAAGTTCACGCTGACCATAAACGGGGGTTCGCCATCGATGGCTTTGGTGAATTCGCGCATGTCCAGACAGGCCTTTTCCAGGACCCACCTGCCCATGGGCAGGATCAATCCGGTCTCCTCGGCCAGAGGAATGAATTCCGCGGGACTGATCATGCCCCGGGCGGGGTGAATCCAGCGGATCAGGGCCTCCACTCCGATGGTTCGCATCGTGGTCAGACAGATAATGGGTTGATAGAACAGAACAAATTCTTCCCGTTGCAGGGCCAAGCGCAGGTCCATGAAGGTCTGCATCGTTTGCTTGGCCTTTTCGTGCATCATGGAGTTGAAAACCTCAAAGCGGCCCCGGCCTCGAGATTTGGCCAGATGCAGGGCGATGTCCGCGTCCCGCAGCAGATCTTCGCCGTGGTCGTATCGGGCATCGGAGAGCACCACCCCGGCGGAAGCGGAGGTCTGAATTTCATGGTCGTCCAGTTGATGCGGCTGCTTCAGACCGTCCAGGATCCGTTCAGCCAGGAGCAACGGATCGGCGACCTCCCGCAACTGGCGCGTCAACACCGCGAACCCGTCCCCACCCAGGTGAAAAACGTCCTCATCTGCCTTGCGCTCATCAAGAATGCGCTGAATACTGGAGAGGATCAGCTTGTCGCCCAGGTCGTAGCCCAGGCTTTCGTTGAATCGATTGAAGCGGTCCAGATTGATCAATACCAGGGCGAACCGGTAACCTTCCACGTCCCGGGCCTGTTTGATCTCCACGTTCAGGCCGTCCAGCAAGGCCGTCCGGTTCGGCAGGTTGCTCAGCGGCTCGTGAAGGACATGGTGCAGCATACGCTGCTCGGCCTGTTTGTAGAGGATCATCTGCATCAGGGTGTTGGCCACGGCCCCGAAAAAAACCGACTCTGGCTGCGTCAGCTGAGCACCCCGCTGGATATAGAGGTTCAAAATTCCCAAGGTCGCGTGCTGGGATCGAATTGGAATGCAGATATTGCTGTGCGGTTCGACGCTTTCCGGCGAAAGCTTGTTGTGTGCGATAGCCTCGTCCGGGACCACCAGAACGCGTTGTTCCTCGATGGCCTTTCCGCAAGCGCACTGTCCTGGAACGATGGTCGCACACTGGACCTGAACGTGTTCCGGTAAATTCCGCTGCGCCACCATGCGGTAAACGCTTTCTTCGTCCTCCTGAAGGTAAATACAGCCTCGATTTTGCAATGACAGCCAGGAAATGCCCAGGATGCTGTCCAGGCACTGTTGCAGCAGTTCTTCCAGGGGCAATTCCTGCAAAGAAAGGTGCAGCAGTTGGTTCAAAGCGGTTTGCATGTCGTAATTGCGTTGCAGCTCCTGTTCGGCCTGCTTCAGCTTGGTGGTCCGCTCGTCGACCATCTCTTCAAGCTTCTCCGAGTAGACCCGCAGTTGCCGCTCCTGATTGCGCAACGTCAGATGCGTGCGCACCCGGGCCAGCAGTTCCTTGGCGTCAAAGGGCTTGCTGACGTAGTCCACCCCCCCGGCCTCGAACCCCTTGGTCTTCACCCCGGTGTCCGTGAGAGCGGAGAGAAAGATGACCGGAATGTCCCGGGTTTCAGGCGCGTCCTTCAGGGTCTGGCAGGTCTGGAAGCCGTCCATTCCGGGCATGATGATGTCCAGGAGCACCAGGTCCGGCTGCTCCTGTCGGGCCAGGTCAAGGCATTCCTGACCCGACGACGTGGCGATGGTCCGAAACCCCTGCCGTTTCAAGTTGGACTCCAGAATCAGCCTGTTCACCGCCTCGTCATCAACGATAAGGATCAAAGGGGACTGGGTATGATCAGAATTCATGACAAACCCTCCATGCAACGCTGAAACGACGTTGCTGGTCAGCTAAAAAATGACCGCCTCGAAGCAAAATATCTCCGTGCCCTGCTGCTGCCAGGCATTGGCAGGGAGCCCGGCTTTTCGGCAGGTCTGCGCCAGAAACGTCTCCTGGTCCCAGCCGTGTTCCGCGGCCACCTGAGGCAAAAGCAGGCCGGAATGCGGGCCTCGGCGCACCAGCAGTCCGTGCCGGCCCGGAACGATATCTTCGGCGGGGCAGGACACAAGTGGGCTGAGGATTGAAATCTCCACGCTCAGATCGGCCAGTTCCTCCTTGCTCACCGGGGGGAACCGGGGATCGTTGAAAGCAGCGGCCCGGGACATGCGGATGATGGTCTCCCGAATCGGCTGGTCGCCAACAATATGCCCGATGCACCCACGCAAATGGCCTTGCTTCTTCAGGGTCACGAACGCCCCGAAAGGCTGTTCCAGCTTTTCCGAAACCGGCTTGGGCAGCCCTACGTGCGCGTCAAACCGGGAAGCAATGCTCAATCGGGCCAGTTCCCGTAAATAATCCCGTTCCGCCGGGGATAAGTCGAATTGAAAATCGTTCATGTTGGCATTTCCCTAACACTACAAGGACAATTTGATGCAACAACCGACACAGCTGAAGATTTAACCACGGGGCACACGGGGATCACGGGGATCACGGGGTAAGAAACTCTGGCTTTTCGGAATATGTTCCCCGTGCCCCCCGTGATCCCCGTGGTTCAACATCTTGCCCAGACGATGGGAATGGAAGTGTCGCTGTCGTGTTAAAACCCCTCTTCCAATGGCGGAAAAACCAGACACGGCGGCAGGTCGTTCCTGGTGGCCAAAAGCCGTTCTCCGGGACGGACCACCACCTGGCGGCCCTGAACCTCCAGCCGGTCCTCGGCCAGCCACTGCACGGCCTGAGGGAAAATCCGATGCTCCAAGGCCAGGATGCGGTCACCCAGTGCGTCGGCCTCCTCTCCGGGCAAGGCCGGGACCGCGGCCTGGATGATGATCGGACCATGGTCCACCTCCTCGTCCACGAAATGCACCGTGCATCCGGCCAAACGCACGCCGTAGGCCGCGGCCTGCTCCTGGGCGTGCAGCCCTGGAAAGGACGGCAGGAGCGCGGGATGGATGTTCAGCACCCGTCCGGGAAAGGCGGCCAGGAGTTCCGGTCCCACGAGACGCATGAACCCGGCCAATACCACCGCCTGGACACCGGCATCGCGCAGGACGCGGACCACTATCCGGTCATAGGACGCACGGTCCGGATAATTCCGATGGGACAGTGTCTGCGAGAAAATGCCATGATTCGCCGCCCGTTCCAACCCCTTGACCCCAGGGACGTTGGAAATCACCGCCTGGATGGTCACGTCCAACACCCCGACTTCCATCCGGTCGATCAAAGCCTGCAAATTGGACCCGCTTCCGGAAATGAGCACGCCAATGGGTAGGGTCATGCCCCCGCGCCCCCGGGTTGGCCCTGGCCGGCATGATCCAGGATGGCCTGAACCATGGCCGGGATCGTATAGTCCACGGGCTGAATGTCGCCCTGAAAGCCATGGTTTTGCAAGGTACGTTCGGTAACCGGCCCGATGCAGACCAGTTTCAGCGCGGCGCGGTGCTTTTGGATCAACTCGGGGCTGATGGCCGCGAAAAAGTTGGTCACCGTGGAGGAGCTGGTGAACGTAATGTACTGAATCTCTCCGTTCTCCAGGGCGGTCGTCACGTCCTGTGCGCCCTTGGCCACTGGCAGGGTCCGGTACACCGGCAGCACCTCCACCTGGGCTCCGGCCCGGAGCAATTCCTCGGGCAGGACTTCACGGGCCTGCTCGGCCCTGGGAATCAACACCCGCTTGCCGACCACGTCCCTGGCCAGCAGCCCCTGGACGATGTCCTCGGCCACGTACTTTTCCGGGACGAAATCAGCTCGAATGCCCCGCCGGGCCAGCCCCTCGGCCGTGGCCGGGCCGATGGCCGCCACCTGGGTTCCGGCAAAGGCCCGGGCGTCCAGCCCTCGGCCCTCCAACACGTCCCAGAACAAACGCACGCCGTTGACCGAGGTGAAGACCACCCAGTCGT
>SKYX01000243.1 GCA_007127655.1 Desulfonatronum sp. | reverse complement strand
GCCCGGCGATCCCGCCCAGAAAAGCCACGGGGATGAACACCGCGGCGATGACCAGGCCGTTGGCCACCACCGGCCCGGCCACGTCGTCCATGGCCTTGAGGGTCGCCTCCCGGGGGCTCATTCCCTTGGTGTCCAGGTTGTGCTGGGCCGCCTCCACCACCACGATGGCGTCGTCCACCACCAGGCCGATGGCCAGGACCAGGGCGAAGAGGGTCAGGGTGTTCAGGGAAAAGTCGAGCATCGGGAAGGCGATGAACGCGCCCACCAGGGATACGGGCACGGCGATCATCGGGATGATCGTGGCCCGCCAGCTCTGCAGGAAGAGAAAAACCACCAGAAAGACCAGAGCAAAGGCCTCGAACAGGGTCTGAACCACTTCCTCGATGGATTGGGAGACGAATTCCGTGGTGTCGAAGGCGATGGCATAGGTCACGTCGTCCGGAAAGGCTCCGGCCAACTCTTCGACGGCCTTGCGCACGTCGCTCACCACGGTCAGGGCGTTGGCCCCGGGGAGCTGGTAGATCATCAAGGTGGCCGTGGGCTTGCCGGAAAAACGGCTGAACATGCCGTAGAAGTCACCGCCCAGTTCCACCTGGGCCACATCCCGCAGCCGGACCAAGGCTCCGGAGTCCGCGGCCTTGATAATCACGTTTTCGAATTCCTCGACCTCGGAGAGCTGGCCGCGCACCTTCACCGTGTACTGGAACAGCGTGCCCGGAGGAGCCGGAGCCTGGCCGATCTGCCCGGCCGGGGCCTGGATGTTCTGGTCCTGTAGAGCTTTCTCGATGTCCGAGGCCACGATGCCCAGGGAGGCCATCTTGTCCGGATCCACCCAGATGCGCAGGGAGAATTCCCCAGCCCCGAATGCGTCCACCTTGCCCACCCCGGGCACCCGGCTCAGGGCGTCGGTCAGGTTGATTCTGGCGTAATTGAGCAGGAACAGGGCGTCGTAGGTTTCGCCCGGCGAGATCAGATTCACGGCCAGGAGCATGCCCGTGGACTGCTTGTTCACCGTAACGCCCATGCGCTTGACCATGTCCGGCAGCTTGGGCTCGGCCTGGCTGACCCGGTTCTGGACGTCCACCGTGGCCATGTCCAGGTCGTGGCCCACCTCGAAGGTCACGGTCAGACTGTAGCTGCCGTCGTTGGAACTGGTGGAAGTCATGGAGATCATCCCCTCCACGCCGTTGACCTGCTGCTCGATGGGCGTGGCCACGGCCTGCTCCACCACGTCGGCGGAGGCGCCAGGATAGCTGGCGCTGACGTTCACCGTGGGCGGGGTGATCTCCGGATATTGCGCCACGGGCAAATTGACCAACGCCAGAATCCCGGCCAGGGTCATGACGATGGACAGGACCGAGGCGAAAACAGGCCGATCTATGAAATATTTATAGAACATGGCGGACTCACTGGCCTGTCGCGGCGTCTGAAGCATCGCCTAAAGCGGCGTCCATATCCTTGCTTGTCGGCTCTCGTGAGGCCGAAGCAGCCGACGCTTCGGTCGGTTCCGAATCCGGAGTGCCGACCGGTCCCGTCGAGTTCATTTCGGAGTCTTCCAACTCGTAGGAAATCACAGTGGGAGCGACGGGGAAGCCGGGGCGCATTTTTTGGAGATTGTCCACGGCCACCAGTTCCCCGGGCTCGATGCCTCGGACCGCGCGCAGGTTGTTCAAGCGCATGCCCACTTCCACGCCGCGCGAGGCGACCTGCCCCTGAGCGTCCACCACGAACACGCTCTTGCGGCCCAGGGTGTCCAGAATCGCCACCTGGGGAATAAGCAGCGTTTCCCATTCCCTTTCCAGGGTGATTCGGATCCGGCCGAACATGCCCGGACGGAGCATCCCGTCCGGATTCGGAAACACGGCCCGCGCAGCGATGCTGCCGGTTTGGGGGTCCACTTCCCGATCGAACATGTCCAGGTGGCCGATATGTTCGTAGATCAGGCCTCCGGCCAGGGTCAGCCGGATGTCCAGGGTCTTGAACACCTCCTGAAAGTCGTCCCCGAAATGGGCGCTGAGTCGGAGGTAATCTTCCTCACTGAAATAATAGAAGAAGTGCATCGGGTCCACGGTGGAGACCCGGGCCAGTAAAGTAGTTCCGGCGCTGACCAGCCCGCCCTGGTCCACCAGGGCGAAGCCGATCCGTCCGTCGATGGGCGAGGTGATCCGGGTGTGACGGAGCTGGAGCTGGGCCAGGTTGACGGAGGCCGCGTTGACCAGGACATTGGCCTCGGCTTCCTGTTCCTTGATCTGCTTCAGGTCGAACTCCTCCTGGGAGATCATGGCCTGACGAAGTAGCGTGGCGTAGCGCTGGGTCTCCTTGCGGGCCAGTTCCAGACTGACCTGGGCGTACTCATGCTGGGCCTTGGCCTTGGCCAAATCCTGCTGGTACTGATCCGGGTCGATCAGAAATAGAAGCTGATCCTTGTTGACAAGGGCCCCGTCCCCGAAGTCGCGGCGCAGCATGTGCCCATTGACCCGGGAACGGATTTCCACGGTCTCCAGGGCCTGGGTGTTGCCCACGGCCTCCGCGTAAATAGGCACGGTCATCTTCTGGGCCGTGATCACGTTCACCGGCAGGGCCGCAGGCGGCCCCTGAGCCGGAGGCGAGGAATCCCCGCAGCCAGCCAGAAACATCGCCCCGGCCAGCAACAAGCAAACGGCCATCCTCCGCCACAAACG
Organism: Desulfonatronum sp.; assembly: GCA_007127655.1. GTDB lineage: Bacteria > Desulfobacterota > Desulfovibrionia > Desulfovibrionales > Desulfonatronaceae > Desulfonatronum. The sequence continues at coordinate 241 of SKYX01000243.1, read as the reverse complement.
CCTTGCTCCAGAATCACCGCGCATCAGGTGGGCTCCTTTCAGTATGTCAGATCAAAATGTTCTCAACGGGCAGAGCATGAAATAGTCGTCAGCCCTCGAAATGAAGCTCTGATGGGTTAGACCAACTCTCCGTATACAACCTCATAGCGTTCATGAAGGCTGTCCTTATGCCCCCACCCTTCGCAGGCGCCCTTGACAATAGCGGCGGCCTGGTCGCGAAACTGGTCTTCGAGGCGATGCT
>SKYX01000275.1 GCA_007127655.1 Desulfonatronum sp. | reverse complement strand
TCGCCGTCCTGCCCATGGACAATTTTTCTCTGGATCCGGAAATGGAAGGCGTTCTGCAGCATGAGGTGCATCAACGTCTTCATGCCAAGGGCTACCGAAGGATCTCGGCGCAAGCCGTAGCTCGGCAGATGGAAGCGTTTGGAGTACAGACCCCCGGGCAACTGGCGGGCCTTTCCAGGCAGCGGCTCTGTGAAGCTCTCAACACCGACGCCCTGCTCTCCGGCCGGGTTGATCAGTCCGGAACGATTCACGCCGGAGTGTACGACGCAGTGGTGGTTTCGTGCAGCCTGGAACTCACACACTGTGAAACCGGCGAGCTGCTCTGGCAAGGGGAGCAGTGGCGGGCCACCCATCGGCAGTGGCAACTCGACCCGATCAATGCCCTGGTCAATCTTGGGGTGCATCGCTCCTCGTCCCGGGAGCAGCGCTTGGCGTGGCTGGTTCAGGAAATGCTCAAGACCCTTTCGGACGGTCCTGTCAGAGTGGAAACGGACAACCTTTTGCTCCAGGCGGTGGAAATTGAGGTTCAAGAGTAGAAATCTCCTGTTGCTGTGCACGAACCTGGCCTTGGCAGCCATCCTGCTCAGCGGGTGCGCGGGCCGCTCCGTCCCAAGGATTTTTCGCGGGGGTCTGGCCGGGGGCCAGACCGGAACGTGGGATCCCCATGACGCGGATCAGGCCCTGAGTCAGGCCATCAGCAAAGCCCTGGACGCCCTGGTGGCCAACTACGCTCGCAACATATCCGGGAGATAACGTTTATGGAAAAAATGACTGTTCCTGCTTCCGTCCTCTTTTGTTGCCTTCTGGCAATCCTCTTTGCCTGGACCGCAACGACCCAGGTCGAGCCCCAGGGTCACGGTCCAAGCCCAACCGGGAGCGTCACCCCGCAAACCGTGCCGCCACGACCCGGCTCAGTCGCCCCATTGCCCTTTGACGAGCCGCACATGGATCAGGTCATCGCCGAAGGCCGTGCGAAAATCCATGACGGCAACGTGGAGGCGGCTCGCAATGCCGCCTTGCGCATTGCCTATGCCGAAGCCGTGAGCCGGGCTGTCGGCGTGGAGATCGGCACACTGACCGTGATCCGCAACGTGCAGAGGGTCAGCGACGTGGTCATGTCCCGGTCCAGGGGCTTCATCAGGCAGTACGAAATCATCCGGGAAGGACTCGCCGCCAACAACCCCGACGTCTATGAAGTTGTCATCCGCGCCCAGGTGCTGACCCGCGGCGTTTCCGACCAGGATGAAGCGGACGGATTGCGTCTCTATCTGGAGATTCTGGGCAACCCTACCCTGCTCATCCTGCTGCCGGAACGCGGACTACAAGCCATCGGGGGTGAAGCACATGACAGCATCCAGGCCAAGGGCGTGGAAGTGCGCAGCGGGGACACCCACGTCCGGATCATGGAGGCGGAGCGTTCGTCGTCGGGCACAGTGATCGGGGATCACACTGGATACGAAAGCCCCGATCTGATTCTTCGCGGCGGGGAGGCATCCATGGCCCAGGCTTTTTCCAGGTATGGCTACTTGGTCATGACATCCGATGAACTTCTGACTGACGGCATTGTCGGTCCGGAAACCGTCGCCTCGGCCAGGCGCGGCGTGACCCGTGACGCATTGGCCGCGGCCCAGGCCGCGGGGGCGGACTTGGCCCTGGTCGGCGGGATGCGCTTCACTGAAAGCATGGTCCAACCCGTGGGCATTCCATTGATCCTGGTCAGCGCGGAGGTCTCGGCCAAGGCAGTGGTCACGTCCTCAGGCAGAGTTTATTAGCCTCAATCACTCGCACCCCGGAGACGAGTAGCTGTATGCTCAACTCCAGGGTGCGACTTTTTGACGACAACTTGACACCATGACTTCAGGCATGGATAATTAATAAAAATTTTAACTATCCGCCCCTGATGAAACTCAACGAACTCCAGCAAATCCATAAACTGTTCTTCGGCCATGAGGAGGTAGCCAGGGCGCTGGGCATCACCTTGGCCTCAGCCCGTGTGGCGGCTACTCGCTATGCCCGGCGAGGACTGCTCGTTCGGGTCAAGAGAAACGTCTATGTTCAGAGAGAAAGGTGGAACAACGCCAGCCTGGAAGATAAATTCCAGCTTGCGAATATAGCCCAGGTTCCATCTTACATTTCCCTGACCACCGCCCTGGAGCATCACGGCCTGACCACCCAGATGCAAAGAGACTTCATCGAATCCGTGGCCCTGATGCGCACAACCCAAATCCAGGTGAAACAGACTCTGTTCTCGTATACCAAAATAGCGGGGCAATTGTACTTCGGCTTTCAGAAGAAAAATGACTATTTTATCGCCACACCTGAAAAGGCCTTGCTTGATGCCGTATACCTCGCCTCCCTGGGCCGCTATGCGCTGGATTTTTCAGCACTTGAACCGGAACGGCTGGATCAGGAAGTACTGGCGGCCATGAGTGAACAATTCCCCGCACGAACCAGACGTCTGCTGCTGTCCCATGGATATCTTTCGCGAGCATGAAATTTTTGAAATCGAGGTCCTGGACCTTCTGCACCGGTCCAGACTGCTCGCCCCGCTGGTCTTTGGCGGCGGGACCATGCTCAGGTTGTGTCATGAGTTGAACCGGTATTCGGTGGACCTGGATTTCTGGTTCATCAAGGCCGTGCGGGAAGACGAGTATTTCCTTCAGCTCCGTGGAGTGCTCGAAAAAAAACATGAGCTGACCGACGCCCAGGTCAAGCACCATACCCTGCTGTTTGAGTTGCGTTCGGCGCGCTATCCGAGGCGCCTGAAGATAGAGTTACGCAGAACAATCACCCTCTGGGAATACCAGGAAAAGATCGCCTTTTCACGATTCAGCACCCGCCAGGTGATCGTCAAGGCCCTGACCCTGGAACAGTGCATGCGCAACAAGATCGCGGCGTTCACGGACCGGGGGGAAATCCGGGACTGT
>SKYX01000309.1 GCA_007127655.1 Desulfonatronum sp. | reverse complement strand
GTCATGATTTGAGCTAATATCTTTGATATCAGAAGAAAAAGCCCCTGCCAATTTTAATAAAGGATCATCCAACTCATCCTTTACTACATCTCCCATCCATTCAATCAATAACTGGTCGAGAGTTTTTCCACATTCATCAGCCTTTTTTAGTAAAGGTCGATAAATTTGATCTGGAATTTCTAACATTAATATGGTTGACATTTCAACCTCCAATTTAGCGGATTAAAACCATCTTCTTAGTTTCGATCTGATCTTCAACATTCAGCTGATAGAAGTAGAACCCGCTGCCGACGTTTACTTCCTCTACTACCTTTAGCATTCGTAAAATGGGTATGTTTGTGCTAACGCTCAGCTTAACCGGCCGGCTTTGGTGCGCCAGCGGAAAAGCTGGTCCGTGTTGAAGCTGTTGTTAGAACGGCCGAGACCTCCCCAGTGGTATCGTCATACTCAAGGATCTCAACGGCCTTTGGTATGAGATGTCCGTAGTTACGGACATAGTACCCTGCCAGTGTCTCGCCTCGCCGTTCATTGAGGTCTCGAAGCACGAATAAAACCTTACGGAAACGTGGTGGAGCCAAGTGGAAATAGTACATTGCTTCGTTCCACACCGTGATTTTGGCGCTGGGGACGTTGCCGCCAGCTGTCCAGCGGTGAGACTTGCACTCCACAAGGACAGGTGGCTCCCCGGAACCAAGATCAAACTGTCTGTTCTTCTTTTCCGCGCTAACGCCGACGGCGACAGCATAGTTGCTGCCTAGAAGGACACCTTCTCCGCGAAAGTACTCTTGGGCCACTGACTCAAAATCACGCCCCACATGTGCGTTGGAGACTGCGCCAACTCTCTGGTGAGTATTGTCTGCCATATCGTTCTAAACTACTTTTGGAATGGAAGCAATCGTATCTGGAGCACTGATCAGGGCAAATATGTTCTCGAACCACGGGCGCTCCGGATCGGTATCGTAATCGTGATCGGCATCGATTATTGGTCACTTTCCGCATCCCGCCTCGACCCACGTCAGGAGCCCGTCACCTGCGGGCCTTGCCCGTGATCGACTCCAGGCGGATTCTGAAAACCCTGGTTTTGTCGACGAATCCGTCTATGTATTCAAGTCCCTGCGTGAAGTGGTCGGGCGAATATTTTCTGACGAGCAGGATCAATCCCGCCCTTTTTTCCTTGTTGAAAAGCTCTTCCACGATGCCCGCGGCAACAACGCTTTCGTATTTTGTGCTGAACTTCTCAGGCAGCACCTCTGTCTTGCCGACCACGCACAACGAGACGTTTCCGTTCACGGAGAGCAAATCGATCTTCTTTCCCTCCAAAGCGCAGTGGAAGTAGATGTAATCACCATCAAAGGCGAAATTCAAAGGGATGCCGTGGGGCGCTCCGTCCAGGGATGCCATGGACAATACGCCGTATTCCGCTGTTTCCAGGAGGATTCTTGCCTCCTCAATGGTTATTGCGCGATCTTTACGTCTCACTGATTACTCACTTTGATGCGGTTGCGAGGGTGAGCTGAAGCTGTTTGAACCGTCCGCTTCGCATCATCTCTGACCGGCTTGCCTGCCCTGGGATGTTTCAGGAAAGAATTGCAGCAGGCTGTCCAGGATTTGGAAGCCCTGATTCAGGCGTTCCTGATCGTCGTTCGTGCGCAGGGCGATGCCGGTAAGCAGCGCGGCAATGCAGCGCGATTCGGGCGCGGGGGGCGCGGGTGAAGGATTTGGCTGATGGCCTTGGCCGGGTCCGGACCGGGCACGCCCAGCAGCTCGCACAGATCGCATAGAAACGGCTGGGCATTGGCCCGCTCCGCCCCGCCGACAGTGCGCCATTTGCGGAGGAAGGCGTCCAGGGGAGAGGACGTCATGACGCGGAGATTCCCCGGACTTCCCGGCCATCCAGGGCGATCAGGTTGCGCTCGGCCTTGCTGAAGACGAGACCCAATTCATATACGCTCATCCCGGGTCGGTCGCGGTATTTCTCGCTGTACCCCTTGGCCCGGATCTGCTCCAGGGCCGGGTTGCCTTCGATTTCCGCGGCCTGGACCAGCTTGATCTCCATCACGAAGATCCTGTCCTCCAGGATCACGGTCAGATCGACCTGGCCCTTGTTGGTCACGTCCTCCGGGATGATCCGCGCATCCAGCGACGCGAAAAAGGCGTAGAGCACCGAGGCGTACCAGCCCTCGCTGTCCAGGAGGTCCGTGTTGGTGAAGTTGCGGTAGGGAATCGCCGCGAAAAGGCGGTGGATGATGCCGTGCAGGGCCGGGAAGTTGTCCGTTCGCAAGGCCTGATAGAGTTCCTCCTGGATGCTGAATTTGGGGGCGTCAATCCGGGTGTAGCCGGTAATCAGGGCATCGCTGAGCGCCAGGCGGACCTCCATGTTCGGGATTCGGAGTCTGTACAACGTTCTTTGTCGGCGGGTGAAGCTTTCCGCAATGGTCAGATACCCGGCCTGGAAGAGCAGGGTTTCCGGGGTCAGGGTGTCCACGTCAAAGGAATTCAGGATTTCTTCGCCCACCTCGATGTCTTCCAGGTTCGGCAGAAAGTAGCGCTTTTGCAGGAACAGCCTGACCAGAAAGCTCGGGCTGCCGGTCTCGAACCAGTAGTTGCGATAGACCTTGCCTTTTTGCAGAAACAGCAGCACGTCAAAGGGATTGTAGACCGGCTCGCCCAGCCATTGGTATCCGTTGTACCACTGACGGAAGCGTTCCAGGTCCACGTCGGCCAGGTGATCGGCAAAATGGCTCTCCAGTTCCTGCTGGGTGTAGCCGCAAATGGTGGCGAAGCGGGAGTCAATGGTCAGATCATCCAGGTTGTTCAGGTCGCTGAACAGGCTGACCTTGGAAAACTTGCTCACCCCGGTCATGAAGATGCACTGGATGTGCCCGTCCTGGGGCTTGAGCGCGGAATACAGATCCCGCAGCTCGTCGC
>SKYX01000155.1 GCA_007127655.1 Desulfonatronum sp. | reverse complement strand
GGCAACAGGCCAGCTTGTCTTGGGCCACGGGATAACCATCCAATGGGATGTCCGGGTGCTGCACGTGCAGGTCAATTTTCCATTCTTGGGCCACCTGATCGCGCAGGGCCAGCACCTCGGGAAATTTCAGCCCGGTATCCAGATTCACGGCCCGGCAGGGAGGCATGCCGCGCTCCTGAAGCAGGGAGCGCCACAGCCAGAGGACCACGGTGGAATCTTTGCCTCCAGTCCAGGCCACGGCAGTCCGCTGAGGACCATGTTCGGCCAGAACCTGTTCGAGGATGTGCCGGGAATGAAGAATTTTTTCGTGCAGCATGACGACGGCTCCTCGCAATCAGTTTTTCGAACTTCCTGCGACGCTTGTTGTTGGCCAAACCTGTATGTCAGTGAGGTCAATTGGGCAACAGGCCGTCAACCATGCCCGGAAATGCGGAAGACAGGAAAGAATGCGTTCCAAAAACGAATTAGCACTACTCAACAGTGTTTGCGTTCATCGACGTGCACACGCCTCATTCCGATGCTGGATTCTCGCCTTCGCGGGAATGACGTGTTTTCCCTGTTGCCTCCGAAACAGTCATACCCGCGAAGGCGGGTATCCGGGTCGCTTATACTCGGATGAGCTGAGGAGCTACGAACAAACAAAATCCACTGAGCCGCAGCCGTTTCACCGGCGTTGTTCAGGAGCCCGGATCGAACGTTCCCCCCTCCGTCCCCTCGCAATTTCCGCCCGGGATTTTTTCCCGTCATCCGGGATTTTCTTCGTCTAGAATTAGGAGATTCCCCTACAGACAAGACCAGCCTAAATGCTATTACGTGGTGATGAAAGACAAAAAAACGACGCACCCCAACACCAAAAACGCCCCTCCGCTCGACGAGCGGAGGGGCGTTTTTACGACATCGGTGCATCAGGTTATACCGCTTACCAGCCTCGGCTTTTACGGCTTCGCCGACGCCTTGAGCGCCAAAACGAGATACTCACGGACATGCTTGTCCGCGATGTCTTGAGGCGATGACAATTTGATGTGGCGGCGCAACTTCCCTTCGCCCTCCAACACGTTGAACACGTCTGGAAGTGAAGCGCCCGCGGTGAACTCCAACGAAACGTGCTTTGTGTAGGAGAAGACGCCGCAAAACGGCTTTCCAGCGGAAAACAGAAGTCCAAGTAATCTGTTTTGCATGAAATTCATCACAGCCGGTTCACCAGTTGATAACATTTTGGCTCATTATGCTTTTCGGACTGTTTTCTTCCTCCGGGAATCCCTACGGGATTCAGTCCCATAGCCCAGGGTTGCGGCGCACCGCCGCTACCCTGGGACCAGCGCCGTGTTCCCTCAGCCAACCCCAACGGGGTTGCGTCCGCAAAATGAAAACTTGGCCAATAACGAACGAGGACGTATCTGATGCAACCCCGTTGGGGTTGGTACTCTTTCTTTCAATTATCCCAGGGCAGTCAAGCCTATGGCTGTTCAACCCTGGGCTGGTGGACGATGCCCCGTTGGGGCATAAACCGATGGCAAATCATACCCAGGCGGAGCACCTGTCCGAAACGCATAATGAGCCAACTTTAATGATTTCGTCGTTGTTCTGCATTGTTTCCAGAAAAAGAGCAAAAGCGGTATTCGAACGCCGAAAACCGATATTGAACTTATCCGGACCAGATTGAAAATGGCCGAAAGCATTGCAATGGGGTGAAAAATGGAAAAGCAGATCGTAAAGGGCCATGAAATCCTGATCGGCTCGGAGAACATCTTTGCTGATCTCGGTTTGCCCGACGCGGACAAACTGAAATTGAAGTCGGAACTTGTCGTAAAAATCATCCAAGCGGTTCGTCGGCACGGTCTGACCCAGGAACAGGCAGCCAGGAAAATGGGACTCACACAACCCAGAGTTTCAGAAATGATGCGCGGCAATCTTTCCAAATTTTCGGAACGAAAGCTGATGGATTGCCTGAACCGCCTGGGCTATGACATTGAAATCCGGGTCAAGCCCGCCACGTCGCCTGTAGGGCATTTCCAGCTCGCATTCGAATAGCGGGATGACCAACAGCATTCGCCGTCAGGCAATTTCCTACGCTCCCGAGTGTCCTTTGCATTTCACATCTCTCGTTTTGCGAGACACATAACAATCTACTGCCCCAAAGCCCGCAAATTCTTCAACCTCGCCCCCAGGATTTCCACCGCGGACCGGGCTTCCGGTTCCGGGGCCTTGTGTTCCAGGAAGGAGAGGATGTCGATGAGCACGGGGCGGGCGTCGAGAAATTCGGGCATTTCGGCCTGGAACTGGCGGATCACGGTCTGGGGATCAACCTCGGCCAGAATCTGACCCAGCCCGACGATCAGCCGCCCCAGCCAAGTTGCTCCCAGCTCCGTGCCCTCGGTCAGATCCCGGGAACCAAATTCCGTGATGCGCGTCAGTCTGGCCTTGTTGGCCGTGATGCTGGCCATGACCCGTGTGTAGTCCCGGACCCGGAAGGCCTTGGCGAAGTTCTGGTAGTTGTCCAGCTTGGAGGCCCCGCTGGTCTCCATGTCCATCATGCGCAGGTAGAAGCGCTGGATGCCGCTGATCCGGCCCCAGGTCTCTCCGGAAAGCCCTTCGGGCACCAGCAGGCTGTTGGCCGCCTCGGCCGCCTGCTGCACGATTTCATCCACCACAGTGACCTCGCCTTTGCGCCGCGGACGCAGGGCAAAGCTGGTCACGTCCTCCCCGCCGATGAGAGTGAAGGCCGTGAGCACCTTCAGGGCCGCGGCATACCCGGCCATTTGCAGGTCCGAGTCCGTGAAGACGGGTTCGCCCAGGCGGTCCTTGATGCCCTGGTTCAGGTGGAGCATGGTCTCGATCTGCCGCTGTACCTCGGCCCGGACAGCGGGCAGAATGCGCTGCTTGAACCCGGACAGCTCCCCGGCCGGGCGCTTGCGGAGCATCAGGATGATCGTGCCCTGGACATACCCGCCTTT
>SKYX01000333.1 GCA_007127655.1 Desulfonatronum sp. | reverse complement strand
TGTACCAATTGGCCTTTGGGGGTATCCGCTCCCGCGGGATGCCCTTGTAGATGTTTCCTGGCCCGTGATGGTAGGCCGCCAGGGCCAGGTACACATCGTTGTCGTGCAGGTTGAGCATCTCACGCAAATACCTGGCTCCGGCCATGATGTTCGTTTCCGGATCGTACAGATCCTTCTTGCGATGAATCCCCAGATGCCTGGCCGTAATCGGCCAGCGGATCTGCATGATGCCGATGCAGGGAACGCTGTTCTCGGCCCGGGGGTTGAACATGGACTCTCCCCGGGCCACGGCCAGCAGCAGCGGGAGGGGAACATTGTAACGCACTGAGGCTCGCTCGAAGATGTCCAGAAACGGATAGGTCTGGGCCGGGACGAGTCGGGCATCCGTATTCCAGAAGTCTCCCCACAAGGCACGATTGTCCGGGGCCTTCACGCTGGCCTGGGCGGATGCCGAGGCCAGAGCCAGGAGCAACAAGGCTGTAGAGAGCGTGCTACGCAGGATCTGATACATGGTGTCCTCCATTCTACTCCAGGGTGACCCGACCATCGGCGTGGATGATCAGGCTGCCGCCGGACGCCCCGGCGGTGAGCGTTCTTAACTGTCGTTGGATCCCGGTGGACAGGGCCACATGAAAGCTGGTCCCTCCCCCGGAAACCATCACGGCCCTGGACGCGGCCAGGTAGGAATCCGGAACGGTGTTGCGGTGCATTTCATAGAGCTTTTCCCGGACCTCGGCTGGTTGAAAGCTCGGCGATCCGCCTGGGTTGCGCAGCTTCCAGGCCCTGCCCCCGGCAATGAGGTAGAACTCGGCTTCGTTGCGCAGCAGCACCCTGGTCAATGCCTGTTCCGAGGCAAACCGCAGGGTGAAGCCCTGGGCGTCGTTGCGCGGCGCCGGTGTCGCGGAAGGTGACTCGGACGACGGCGTGGCGGCCGGAGTTCGTGGTGCTCGATTCGGCTGTTCAGGTTGCAAATGGCGCGAAGCAGTTTGTTCCCTGGTGATCGACTCCGTTTCCACGGGGCCTGTTTCCTTGCCAGGCCGAGGGGCCGGATCACTGCGCGTCGTGGTTGAAGCCGGGGGAGACTCCGAAGCCCGAGGCCGTGGTGTTGGAGCCTGGGGCGGCGTCCGGCTGGGCAGCGCGACTGCCTGCCGCGGAAGGGCCGCATCCCGCTCCTCTCGGGCCGCACGGTGCTGATCATCAGTGGCGCGGTGTTGCTCCAGGGCCGCTTCCAGTTCCTGGTTCAATCGTTCCAGCTCCGCGGCCACATCGCGCTGCATCTGTTCGGCCCTTGCCGTCTTGGTCCGCATCGGCAGCGGATTCGTCTCTTCCGGAATGGGTTGATGCGGCTGTATCCGTTCCAGCATGGCCAGGGCCTGCTGCAATTCACTTTTGGTCCGGTCAACCTGAGCTTCGAGATCCTGAATTTTTTCTCTGGCGGCGGACAACTCCTCGTTGAGCCGGGCCAGCAGCATGGCCGTGCGGATGGTGTCCGTTTCGGTTCCCGTTTCGGTTCGTACGGGAAAGGTCGGTTCGCCTCTGGCCGGTGTCGACACGGTTTGGGGGGCTGCCGGTCTGACGGGTGAGGGCGGTTGGGCCGGGCTGGTTCGCTCGGATCCGACCAGGTGTTCCAGTTCGTCACGCAGTCTGTTCGCCTCGGAACGCAGCTCGCGAACCTGGGACTTGAGCTGTTCCTGGCGATGCGCCAGGCTATCCAGCTCCATTCGGTTCAGCTCCTGGCCCTGGATCAAGGGTCTGTTGCCCTCAGCGGCAAAGGGCAGGGACTGCACCAGAGCGAAAATAACCGACAAACAGAAACCGAGGATGGCCATGAAGGTCCAGACGTCGGTCATCAACGACGTGGCGTCGTCCTGGAGGTTTGCCCGGCGCAACGGCGGCTGGAACATGTCTCACTCCCCAGTCCTTGCAGGTTCGGCGGACGAGCCGCCCACGCGGTCGCGGATTTCGGCCAACAGGCGGAGCACGTCCTCCTCGGATCGGGCGTGCCTCCGGTGATAGAATTCACTCAAAGCCGGCCCCACGGACCAGGCCTTGACAATACGCATGCAGAATCCACCTACGCCGCCAACAATGGTGGTGGACAGCGCCACCAGAATGCCGCCGTCCACCAGTCGCGTCAGGATGTACCAGGCCCCTCTGCTGGCAGCGGTTTCCGCGTCCATCCCGTTCAGGGCCTGCAACAGGGCGCTGCGCATGCCGATGGCCGTCCAGATCACCCCGATGCCGATGAAGACCACAACCATCAGGTTCAGCTTGGCCTCCACGTCTTCCACGTCCGCCATGGCGGTGTTCTCGTCATGCAGAAGCTGACGCAGCCGCGTGAGTTCTCGGCAATAGATCATCCCGACCACGGCGAAGGGCACGATGGAAAAACCGAGATTGGAGTGGCTCCAGTTCAAAATGTGCAGAAACCAGGAGCCAGCCGAGCCGGTAAAGACCACCCAGCCGCCCAGGTTGAGCAGGTAGAGCAGGGCCGCTGTCAATCCCGCGCCAAAGACGGCGCCAATGAGGATGCGTTTCATGGTGGATACCTCGGTCCATATCAGCTGATTGCGGCATTTCGTTCAGAGCTTGCTTTTCCTAAAACTGATGTATTGGCATGAAGGTGGGAAAGTGCAAAGTTGCAAGGTGGGTGTGGCGGATAAAAGCCATATCCATCCTTTACTTTCCAACCTTCCTACCTTCACACCATTCTCCTTCCACCTTCCTCCCCTGCTATTCCTGCGCACAGGCCTGGCAGGCCGCCGTGAACACGAGCTGAATGGCGTCAAAGTCGCGCACGGCCTTCAGGTATTCATCCTGTTGATTCGTCTGGTCCGGATTGCGACGCGGATCACGCATGGTCATGAATCCTTGCTTTTTCTGGTTCAGCTCGTCCTGCATCCTGGTAAAGATGTCCTGCTTGCGGGTGCAGTAGTCGCAGATCCGGTAGTCATC
>SKYX01000181.1 GCA_007127655.1 Desulfonatronum sp. | reverse complement strand
TCGCTGACCGAGACGAGCATGACATTCATCACGCCCACCCCGCCCACGACCAGGGAGATACTGCCAATGGCCCCCAGAAGCAGGGTGAACATCCGGGACTGGCGCTCCATGTGCTCGATGATCTGTTCCGGGCTGGTCACCCGAATCTGTTTGGGCCGGGGCTGTCCGGCAAAATAGGCCTGGGCTTCAGCGATGGCCTGGCTGGCGGTGACGCCCGGCTCCAGCCGGGCCATGATCGTGCGGATGGTGTTTTGCGGCGAGATGCGAAGAACAGTGCTGATGGGCAGCATCAGCCCCTCGCTGGCCTCGTAGGGCCGCATGGCGCCCATGGCCGCGGGACGCAGAATGCCGGCCACGGTCAGCTTGCGATTGTCGAAATAGACGTGCTCCCCGACATCCAGGATCATGCCCTGCCCCTGCAGCCGGTTGGCCAGGTTGCCGCCGAGCACGGCATGGGACATGAGGACGTCCAGGTCCGAGATGAACCGGCCTTGGGCCAGCTCCAGCTTGTTCATGTCATAAAAGGATTCGGTCACCCCCAGCAGGGGGATGGAAACCCGCTGGCCTTCCCGGCGCAGCTCGCCAAAGGCCGAGGCGTACGGGGCCACGGAGTGGATCGTGGCCAACCGCTCCGGCAAGGCCAGGGCTTCCTCCAGGCTGAAGCCTGTCGGGGCGCCGCTCCGATCTCCCCGGGCCTGCTCCAACTGGATGGAAATGATGTCCGTGCCCATTTCCATAAACTGACGCAGTGTTTCGCGCTGGGCCAGAGCCCCGGTGGAAACCAGGGCGATCACCGAGCCGATGCCGATGACAATGCCCAGAAGAGCCAGGATGGAGCGCTGCTTGGCGGCGATCAGGGACCGGGAGGCTTCCCGGAGGTTGGCCTTGAGCATCATGGCGCGGTCCTCGGCTGGGCTGCGTCCGCGATCACCCCGTCCTTCATCCGAACCACCCGTCGGCATTGGGCCGCGATGTGCGGATCGTGGGTGATCAGGATGGTGGTAATCTTCTGGGTGGCGTTGAGCTCCAGAAACAGGTTCATGATGTCCTGGCCCACCTGGGTATCCAGGGCTCCGGTGGGTTCGTCGGCCAGGATGATGGATGGCGATCCGGCCAGGGCCCGGGCAATGGCCACCCGTTGCTGCTGGCCGCCGGACAATTCCGTGGGCTTGTGCCCGGCCCGCTCGGCCATGCCCACGCGCTCCAGCATCTCCCGGGCGATCCGCCGCTGCTCCCGCTCCCCCATGCCCCGGTAGATCAGGGGCAGGCAGACGTTTTCCAGGGCCGTCAGCCGGCCCAGCAGATTGAACTGCTGAAAAACGAAGCCGATCTTCCGGTTACGGATGGTGGACAGCTCCCGGTCCGACAAGGACGAGGTCTCCCGACCTTCCATCAGATAGCGGCCCGAAGTCGGCTGGTCCAGAAAGCCGATCACGTTCATCAGGGTGGACTTGCCGCACCCGGACGTGCCCATGATGGATACCAGTTCCCCGGCCCCCACCTCCAGATCCACCCCTTTGAGCACTTCCACCTGAACCGGCCCCAAGGTAAAGGACTTGCGAATATTTTCCAGCATGAACAGGGACATGGTTACCACTTGGTTTGAGGAAATACGCTCATTCGTACACAACCAGTAGACGTGGACACCTACCAGGTCTCTTTTCCCTCAGCCACTCCCCAATTCACTTCCAGAGGATGAGAGTTATCCGGAATGCGGGCCACGAAATCTTTCAAGCGGTATTTGCCGCGTTTGTAACGTGAGGGCGCAATGACGATAAGGCCGCCTTGCGCCGCTACGGTAACTTGGTCCCCCACTTGGATACCAACATCCGCCAGCACGTCGCGAGGCAGTTGCAATCCTTGAGAATCACCCCATTTTTGTACTGTTGCCAGCATGATTGTCTCCAGAGATTCATTGAAAAGAAACAGTAATTACTCAGCTGACGTGCCGGATGTGCTTTACTTATCCGGCGGCAGTGTTTGAAGGAAGGGAAAGAGAGTCACGCGTAAAGCGCTTCTTCCATTACAGGCCGCAATTCATAGATGCGACCGTTTTTCCTCGCAACGGAAAGGTTCCCGGAGCGAAGAGCCTCACGCACATCGTCCAGCTTATAGGCGTCTTCCAGACTGAGGCAGGGAGACCAGCCGCTGCCGTCCTCAATCAATTCTACTTCCACTTCAGCGGCATACATCCCTTCATGGATAAATTTTGTTCGTTTTCTTTTGGTCATGCTCTCCTCCGTAAAAAGACGCATCCCAGCGTAATGGATCCGGTCGATAGGCTGTGACCAACACAACAGGTTCTACCTGATCTTTGGGTATGCCCCATACGACATGCACCGGAGAACCGCCGCGGTCCCGCTGCATAAGTAATATACACGGACCCTTAGGGTAGTCTTCGTAGAACTCGACAACAACTCCCTCAGCCAAACCGGCCACAAGTTCCCTGGCCGACAGGCCGTCATCGACCAATTCATCGTAGCCATGTTCAGATATTCGTATACGACCGGCATTTGCCAGTGCGGTAATCCTGGCGTGGAAGTGTTGGCTGGAATTCTGCAATGGTCACTCCTTTCACCACTCCACGACCCGCTCCCCGACCTGCAGCCCGGAGAGAATTTCCACCGCGTTCAGCGTGGTCATGCCGGTCTGCACTTCGCGTTCCTCGATCTGGTCGTTGTCCAGGAGCACCCGGACCAACGACTGGCCGCGCTGGGAGCGGACAAGATGCAGGGGCAGGAGCAAGGCCGCGGGGTTGTCGTGGACCAGGACTTCCAGGTCCGCGCTCATGCCCACGCGGACCATTTCTTCGGCCTCCGGGGTCAGTTTCGGGATAGTGATCTGGACGTCGAAGGTCGGGGCCTGGTGCCCGCTGCCGCCGGTGGCCTGGGCCGAGATATGGGCCACCTGGCCGGACAGGGTCAGGCCTGGAAAGGCATCACCCCGGGCCGTGACCTTCTGAT
>SKYX01000407.1 GCA_007127655.1 Desulfonatronum sp. | reverse complement strand
GTCCGGGGCGACGTCCGGCTCCAGGGCGACACGCTCATCTTGAATGGCCGACATGCGGACGAACAGCGCATTCGCGTGGCCCGCGGCACCCCGGCCCTGATGGCCGTGGCCGCCGTGGCCGCCGAGGTGCTGGGCATCCCAGCACCTCAGGCCCTGGTGGCCGGAGACGTCGGCACCGGGGAAGGCAGTCGGGCGGTTTACGGCCACCTGGTGGAGAACATCGACCACATCGACCATGCCGGGCTGACCTTTCACTACCTGCTGCCGGATATCGCCTGGCACAATCAGGTGCTCTGGGCCCTGGAAGCCCGAAACCCGGCCCCGCTCCTGGTCGCGGACGCCGGGTTCATGTACGCGGCCAAAATGAGCGGCTACGCCGCCCACTACGACCTCTTCACCCCGGATGCCGGGGAAATGGCCTTCCTGGCCGACGAGGTCGCCCCGCACCCGTTCTACACCCGGGGTTTTCTGCTCCAGGAAGAGGATCGAGTCCCCGAACTGATTGAGCGGGCCTACGCCGAGGAAAACGCGGCCCGGCACCTGCTGGTCAAAGGCAAGACGGACTACGTGGTCGCCCAAGGAACGACAGTGGCCGAAATCAGCGCCCCGGACGTCCCGGCCATGGAGCCCATCGGCGGCACCGGAGACAGCCTCACCGGCCTGGTCACGGCCCTGCTGGCCTCGGGCATGAAAATAACCCAGGCCTGCCACACTGCGGCCCTGGCCAACCGCCACCTCGGCCACCTCGCCAACCCCACCCCGGCCTTCGGTGTGGCGGATTTGTTGCCGTTTGTGCGGAGGGCGCTGGAGCGGGCGCTGGAATAGGCTACGCCATATACCGCTCCACCCAGTGCCGCATCAGTGGATCGACCAGGAGGTATTGATCATCCGTCCGTTCGCAGACGTCCTTTTTCATCAGCCCGTCCAGGGTGCTTTTCAAGGTGGAGGCGGTCAGACCGGTTTCGCCAAGCTGGTCGTTGGCATAGAGATTTCTACCGTCGCTACGCACAATGTACTTCAAGGTCTTTTTCTGATTTGGGGTCAGATCGCTCCAGACCAGGCTGTACAGATCGTATTCCCGCTCGCACATCAACCGGACGGCATCCTCAATGATACTCTCATCGACCTGGGCGTCGGTCCTGTCCCAGGCCTCGAACATGAGCTGCTGCATGTAGTAGGGAAAGCCGCGGGTGATGGTGAACGCCCGGTGGATCAGATCCGGGGCTATCTCCTTTCCGGTCCGGGCAAACTTGGCTTGGATGAAGCCGGTCCATTGGTCCAGGGGTATCTCGCCGATCCGCAGATGTTTGACCGATCTGTAAAAGGCCCGGGAACTGTCGTGAAACATGCGCTGCAGGATGGATTTTTTGCTTCCGCTGAACAGATAGCAAACATCCCGGCCGTGGGTCTGGACGATGCTCCGGAACTTTTTCTCCAGATCAAACTGCTCGATTTCCTGAAACTCGTCGAATATCACGACCACGCGCCTCTTTTTAGCCTGGGCAAAGACATGGGGAAGATTCAGGACATCCTCCAGGCTCGCGGTTCGTTCTTTTCTGGAAAAGCTCATTCCGTACATCAGCTCGCCGCTCTGTCCCACGGTGACCTGAATGTTGGGCCGGACCTTGAGGACGGATTTGAGCAGACTCATCACCCGCTCCGGCACGGTGTCGAAACTTTTGGCCACGGCGTTGAAATAGCCCTGGATGAATTCATCCACGGATGAGACGCTGAAAAAATCGAAAAAGACGGCGACATACTCATCGGACTGGACAAGTTCCCGCTGCAGTTTGCGCAACAGAGATGTTTTTCCGATCCGCCTGGGGGCATACAGCAACACATTCAAACCGGACCGGACATCCCCGGTCAGCTCATGCAGTTCCTGCTCGCGGTCGCAGAAATCATCCCCGGACACCTCATTGCCGTAGTAGAAAGGATTACGCATGGTTTCACGCCTCTGGGTGGGGTTCATGGCCAGGATTCACGGAATAGCAGCTCCGACTGTTATAGCTGGAACTATAATAGCTGGAACTATAACACCTCGCCATGCATCAGACAACGTGAATAGTGGCTGGGAATTCGGCAACTTCTGTTCAGCGTGTTTTTGCTCGCCTCCTTGGCATGCACCAATACCCGCCTTCTGAAGGGGATGGTTCAGAACCTGTTGCCACTTTCGGAATTGAACCGCCCGCTACGCTCAGGGAGCAAAGGTCGCCAAGAAGAGATTTTGTCTTCCGCTGGAAAGATGCGGAAGCCAAAAGACTCGCCGCCCGTCGTACCGCCTATCGGCGATATTGATTCCACCCGACAGGGTGGGGCAATGTTTTTGGAAAGCAGCTTTTTCCCTGCTTTCAAAATCTTTTCCTTGGCGTACTCCGCGCCTTGAGTGACCAACGGGAACGGGCGGTTCGATTCTTCATCCCACGGATAAAACAATTTTCTGCTCCTGAAAAAGTGTCAACCAGTTTTTCCGGAAAAATGAACCGTCCCTTCTGAAGCGCCCCCTTTACTCTGTCTTCTTGGCCCGAGTAGTTTTCTTGGCCGCGGGCTTTTTTGCCGTGGCTTTCTTGGTTGTCGTCCGTTTCGGAGCCGATTTGGTTGAATCCGAGGGAGTTTTTGCGGCAGCTTTTGCGGCGGTTTTGCCAGGGGCTTTATCAGTGGCCTTGTCAGTTTTTTTTGGTGCAGCCTTCTTGGGCGTGGGTTCGGAAAAGTCCGGGAGCGGGCCCTCGGTTTCCTCGAAATCCTCGGCCACTGGGATGAAGTGACGGCACTCCTTGACCGGGCAGGACAGGTAGTTGCCTCGCTTTTCCGTGTGGCGGCGGAGCATGACGGGGAAGTCGCACTTGGGGCAGGGCTGGGCCACGGGGGGGGCGGGCATGGCTGTGGTGCAGTCCGGGTAGCGGCTGCATGAGAAGAACATCTTGCCGAAGCGCGAACTGCGCTCCACCAGGTCGCCGGTGCAGT
>SKYX01000338.1 GCA_007127655.1 Desulfonatronum sp. | reverse complement strand
TCCCCAGGGATACACTTTCGGAGACGTGCGGGAAAGTATCCGCAAGGCCAAGCAAAGTGGGTTGTTCGTGTCCCTGAATTACCTGTTTTTTCCGGGAATCAGCGACAGAACCGGGGACGTCGCGGCCCTGACCGAACTGGTCAAGGCCGATCGGGTGGATTTTATCCAGCTCCGGAACATGAATCTCGATCCGGAAGTGTACTTAGGATTGTATCAGGACGCGAGCCAAGAGCGGGAAACTGGAATGGGCTTGCGCGGGATGATCCGGGAGTTGCGTCGCCGAGCGCCGTGGATTCGCTTCGGCTATTTCAATCCGTATCTGGGGTGAGGGGCAGGCTTTTGAACAACCAGCGGAATCGGCCTGTATCAGCTTGCTGCCAGTCGGTCTGGATCAGAAGACGATCCGCACCTGTTCTTCGTCCTTACCCTTGCGCTCTTGGAGTTCACCGATCAGGAAGGCTTCCTGGTTCTGGGCGTTGAGCCGGGAAATGATCTCTTCGGCGTGCTGTTTGTCCACGACGAGCAGGAAGCCTATGCCGACGTTGAAAATCTGGTGCATTTCCTCCCAGGAAAGCCGACCGACCTGCTTGATCCATAGAAATTCCTGGGGCACGGGCCAGGAGCCGAACTGGATCGAGGCCAGCAACTGGTTGGGGATGACCCGAGGGATGTTGTCGTAAAACCCTCCGCCGGTGATGTGGACCATGCCTTTGATGGGCAGGTCGCGCAGCAGGTTCATCACCGGCTTGACGTAGATTTTGGTGGGGCTGAGCAGGACGTCGGCTACGGTGTGCTGGGTTCCGGGGAAGGTGTCCTGGCCTTGCAGCTTGGATTCGGCAAGTACTTTGCGCACCAGGGAGTAGCCGTTGGCGTGGAATCCCGAGGAGGCCAGCCCGATGAGTTGGTCTCCGGGGCTGGAACGTGAGCCGTCGATGATCCTGGTGTCTTCGACGATGCCGACGCAAAAACCGGCCAAATCATACTCTCCAGGAGAATAAAAGTCCGGCATCTCGGCGGTTTCCCCGCCCAACAGGGCGCATCCGGCTTCCTTGCAGCCGGCGGCGATGCCGGTCACGACTTGTTCGATCTGGTCCAGGTCCAGCTTGCCCGTGGCGAAATAATCCAGGAAGAAGAGGGGTTTGGCGCCCTGGACGAGGATGTCGTTGACATTCATGGCCACCAGGTCGATACCTATGGTGTCGTGGCGCTGAAAGGCGAAGGCCAACTTCAGCTTGGTGCCCACACCGTCCGTGGCTGCGACCAGCACGGGCTCGTTGAACTGGTTCATGTCCGGCTTGAAAAGGCCCCCGAACCCGCCGATGTCTGAAATGACGCCTTTGGTGTGGGTGGTCGAAATGGCTTTCTTGATCCGATCGACAAGCCGATTGCCTGCCTGGATGTCAACGCCGGCCTGTTGATAGGCCTGAGAGCGATGAGGCATCATGATGACGATTGCTCCTTGGGAAGGTGATGGCGAACGATTCGGGCAAACTACCACTCCTGCGATCATTGTTCAAGGAAAAAGCTCGCTTCGTCCCCGAATCGCAGATAAGGACTCAGGATAAGGAGGTGCGGAATGCTTTACCGATGGATATGGATATTGGGCCTTGGATTCATCATGACCGTGTTTCCGTATTTCGCGATCGCCGGGGAGTTGTGGGGCTTGCGCTTATTCGCTCAAGCGGCCGGCGGAGCGTATATCGGCACGGATGATCGCTCGGGCGACTCCGTGATTCGAGTCGGTCCTCCCGGGGAAATGAAGCCTGGAGCCCGGATGTACATGGACAGGCATTCCGGTCCCGGCGACGAGCCGGGAGACAGAGTGATTCATGTGGTCCCGCCACCGGAGGAAGAGCAGGAAAAGGAGGTGATTTTCGGCCCGTTGCTGATCACTCCGGAAATCACCTGGCCCGATAACACCAAGCCGGACCCACGCCGGCCCCAAGGTCGCATGCCCGGGGAGTAAACAACGCCCGGTAAGCAGGATTGAGGCCGATGGGTCCGGATTGCAACCATGCCGGAGCGGATCCCATGAAGGAGGTGGCGATATGAGTACGTCTCTGAATTTTTCAACGGATGAAGCCCGTCTCTGGAAGCCGCTCAAGAATGAAAAGGTCCAGTGTCGGCTCTGCGCACATTTCTGCGTGATCGCCGAGGCCGAGCGAGGGCGGTGCGGCGTACGGGGCAATCGGCAAGGCCGACTGTATACCCTGGTCCGGGACACCGTGGCCGCGATGAACCTCGACCCGGTGGAGAAGAAGCCGCTGTACCACTATTTTCCCGGGACCAAGACCCTCTCGCTGGGAACCGTGGGCTGTAACCTGTCCTGCTCCTTTTGCCAGAATTCCAGCCTGTCCCAGCCGCCGCGCCGGGGCGAGGCTGTGCTTGGGGAGCGGGTTCGGGCGCAAGCCGTGGTGGACCTGGCCCTGCGGTCCAAGTCCGCTAGCATATCATACACTTATTCGGAGCCCACGGTTTTTTTCGAACTGGTGGAAGACATCGCCACGCGGGCCAGGGGACGGGGGTTGGGGAACATCATCGTGTCCAACGGGTTTCAAAGCAGGGAGTGCCTGGAGTCCTGGGGACCGTTGATCAACGCGGCGAACATCGATCTGAAGGCGTTCACTGAGGAATTCTACAAGGACATCTGCGGAGCCAGGCTGCAACCTGTCCTGGACAATCTGAAGACCATCCGCGGCCTGGGGTGGTGGTTGGAAGTCACTACCTTGCTCATCCCCGGACTGAACGACGCCCCCGACGAATTGCGGGCCATGGCCGACTTCATTTGCCGGGAATTGGGGTCCCAAACACCCTGGCACCTGTCCCGCTTTCATCCGGACCATGTCATGCTGGACAGGCCGCCCACCCCCCCGCAAACCTTGAGGCGGGCCTGGGAGATCGGCAAGGAGTCCGGGTTGTTTCATGTCTATGTCGGCAACATCACCGGAGTCGCCGGCGAACAGACTGA
>SKYX01000121.1 GCA_007127655.1 Desulfonatronum sp. | reverse complement strand
TAATTCATTGATGAACTTGTTGTTCCGATTTCGATACCGATTTCGATTTCAACCCAGAGCATGCATGCCCGTGGGGGGTACGGCTAGAAATAGGCCATGGACGTCTTTTTCAGTTCCTTGCGGCTGAAAAGAATGTCGTACTGGGGCACCTGGGCGATCCCGGCCAGCTGCTCCACCACGCCCAGGCACTCCTCGCGGCTGCGGGCGTGGACCATGGTGTAGAGGTTGTAGGGCCAGGCGTAGCAGTTCACGCGCTGATAGCAGTGGGTAATTTCCGGACGCTGGGCCATGATCGCGCCGACCTCGTCCAGATCCCGATCCTGCTCCACGAACCAGGCGACCATGGCGTTGGCCCCATAGCCGGCCTGCTGATGCCGCAGGGTCGCGCCGAAGCGACGCACCACGCCACGGTCTTTCAGGCCGCGCAGCAGATTCAAGACAGCATCCTCTGTCAGGCCGGTCCGCTCAGCGATTTCCAGGTAGGGTCGCTCGGTATCCGGGATGTCGGCCTGAAGAAGACGCAAGGCCGCTTTTTCGGCCTCGGTGTGCTCGTGAGAATTCGTTGACGTGCTCATTAGGACTACGCTCCATTGCCGGTCGGTTGACATTTCTTCCGATCACGCCCGAAAGCGTTTCCCTGGGGATGATATCCGGAAGGCCCAAAACGGGGACGTTTTTGTCGCCCTTTTAGATGTTTCCATCTCTGATCGCAACTGCAATGCAACACGGAATTCACTTTCAAGCTCGAAAAACGACAGTCAAAGGCCCGGCTCGCGCAGCTTGGCGGCATGGCGCCAAATCTGATCCGCAAGGTGCCCTCACCATTCAGGTCCATGACCTCCTGGGCCTGGAGCGCTCACGCAACCTGGCGGAACTGGCCCGAACACATGCCTGGGGCGAGGATCTCTAATGTCGACTTCGACATTGTCTCTTTCCCCACCCTGTGCGGAGCAGTCCGTTGCAAAATCCCAATTGCTGCGTCGCTGCAAAAAGTTCAAACTCTCACGTATGAACAAATACGCTTCGACCTTGATTCGATTGCCAGGACGGTAAATCGAAAATGTGGCGAAGCCACAACCCGTGAGAGCCGGTCACAGGACGTGTCCGGTAGCATTTTTTGCTCTTTTGAACGAACTGTCGAATAAGGACTTTTTCAACACTCAGGTAGGCGCTATAATTCTGGTCAACGCCCTGGCCCACGCTCCCAGGGTCTGCTTCCCCACCACCCTGGCCCGGATTCTCCAGGCCCTTCAACCCTGCGGGCATGTTCTGCTGACCATGAAGCAGGGCGAGGAAACGAGCACAGCCAGGGACGACCAGGGACCGTCGGGCGTTCTTGCTCTGGCGGGATCAAGGATTGCGTGTGTTTTGCGGGGAGTTGGGACTTGCGGTCGTAAAAGTGTTTACCAATGCGTCGGTTTTGGGTACGGGAGAAACGTGGCTGGAGTATGTGCTGAGCATGGGAAGGCAGGCAATTCATCAAAAAGCAAGACCTGACCCCACCACCGAACTGAAAAAAAACAGGGAAAAATCCAGAGCAGGTGATAAATATGAATGCAACAGCTGTGAAAATGCAATTACCAGTCAGTATTACTGAAGAAGACGTACGACTATTGCTGGCACTTAAACTTTTTGAAGTAGGAAAGGTCACCCTGGGACAGGCGGCAAGGATTGCCAACTTTTCAAAACGTGCATTTATTGACATTCTTGGACATTATAAGATTCCAGTCTGCAATTACGATGCTGATGAACTGCAGCAGGAGATCGTTTGGTGAAATCATCCATTGTTTCTGACAGCACGTGTCTTATAGGGATGGAAAGAATACAATCCCTCGAAATTTTACCCAGTATTTTTGATTCCATTGTGATTCCTCCGGAAGTGCAACAGGAATTTGGCAATGAGTTTCCATGGTTGCGTGTTGAGGCCCCTTCCAATCATGGGCTTGTCAGATCTCTCAAGCTTTTGGTTGATGATGGAGAGGCCGAGGCGATTGCGCTTGCATATGAAAAAAGTTGGCGAGTGATCTTGGATGATCGTCACGCACGAGCCGTTGCAAAAAGATTAGATGTGACGGTGATTGGTACGGTAGGGATTCTTGTCAAGGCGAAACAACAAGGACATATCGTGTCCGTAAGGCCCTTGATTGAGCAGCTTGAAATGAAGGGTTTTTATATCAGCAAAGCACTCAAGCAAGAGGCGCTTCGACTTGCCGTTGAATGAGTCATCCCAGCATACAAGCCGTATTTCGCGCATCACCGTTGCAATGCCTGGAATTTCTGGAACAAGGTTACGAGATGACCGAATAGCTTCACGCCATGGAACCTGACGGCGCGTACCAGGACCACGAAAACCCGAGGCGGCGGAAAAAGCGTTCTGGACGGAATACCGGAAAATCGAGGAGGAGAAGTAAATGCCGTACATAACCAGCGTTGAGCGTTTTGGCATCGAGAAAGGCATCGAGAAAGGCAGCCATGCAACCCTGCGCGCCCTGGTTCGCAATGCCAAGGAGCAGGGCCTGACTGATGAAATGATCGGGCGGATCGCCGGACTGGATGCGTCCATGGTTCAAAAAATCCTGCGCAACGAGCCTGTTGACCTGCCGCTGCATTTGCTGAACACAGCGGATTTTCGCGCGTCCGGCCCGGAAGCGCGTTGAGACGACGTACCCGGGCTCTGCAATAAAAGGTCTGGATCAGGTCTTTAGTTTTCGCCCCCCTGCCCTTTCGTCTGCCTTTCCCGTCTGCCTTCCCCGTCTGTGGCCAAAACAAAATCTTTGTCATCAGCCCATGCGCAACGACACCTACACAGCCCCCCCCCACGCCTACCACGCCCAAACCTTTCCCCTGGATCCGGCCCCGTTCCTGACCCCGCTGACCCGGCATGCTCCCGCCACGGCCAGAGACGGTCGGGTGTTCGTGCTCTGGCAGGACGCGAATTTGCGTGGGGTTTTCGCGGAAATGGGACTTGCTGTGAGGG
>SKYX01000151.1 GCA_007127655.1 Desulfonatronum sp. | reverse complement strand
CGGGGTCGCGCCCAAGGGCGTGCAGTCTTTCGTCATGGCCATTCCCCTGTGGCTGAAGCAAAAGCTCTGGACTCCCATGCAGATCGAGTCCGCGCTGAAGCGCCAGGGCTGCGACTGCCAGGATATGTTCTTTCCGGAACACCATGAGTCCCACGCGGCCAGCGCCTTTTTCCCGTCACCCTATGCGGAGGCCGCGGTGCTGACCCTGGACGGGGTGGGCGAATGGGCTACGAGCACCGTCGGCAAGGGCAGCGGCAACCGGCTCGAAATTCTCAAGGAACTCAGCTTCCCCCACTCCCTGGGACTGCTCTACTCGGCCTTCACCTACTACACCGGGTTCAAGGTCAATTCCGGCGAGTACAAGCTGATGGGCCTGGCCCCCTACGGCGAGCCGATCTATCGGGACTTGATCCTGGACAACCTGCTGGATCTCAAGGAAGACGGCTCGTTCCGCCTGAATCTGGACTATTTCGGCTACCTGGACGGTCTGACCATGACCAACAAGCGCTTCGACGCCCTGTTCGGCGGACCGCCGCGCAGTCCGGAAAGCGAGATCACCAAACGGGAAATGGACCTGGCCAGTTCCATCCAGGTGGTCACCGAGGAGATCGTCCTGCGCATGGCCCGGTTCGCCCGGGAGGCGACGGGCTGCAAGTACGCCTGCATGGCCGGAGGCGTGGCCTTGAACTGCGTGGCCAACGGCAGGCTGCTGCGGGAAGGGATTTTCGAGGACATCTGGATTCAGCCGGCCGCCGGCGACGCTGGCGGGGCATTGGGCGCGGCCCTGGCCGTCTGGCATATGGGCAAGGACGGCGAGCGTCGGTTGGTTCCGGGCAAGGACGCCATGCGCGGCTCCTATTTCGGCCCGTCGTTTCCTGACCAGGTGGTCGAAAAATTCCTTGCCGAGAACGGCTACACAGCGGAATACGTTCCGGACCCGGAACAGCGGGCCAAGCGCATCGCCGAGCTGATCGCCGGAGAAAACGTGGTCGGTCTGCTCCAGGGCCGGATGGAATTCGGCCCTCGGGCCCTGGGTAACCGCTCCATCATCGGCGACGCCCGTTCGCCCAAGATGCAGTCCATCATGAACCTGAAGATCAAGTACCGGGAATCCTTCCGCCCCTTTGCCCCGTCCTGTCTGGAAGAGCGGGTCAGCGACTTTTTCGAGCTGGATCGGCCCTCGCCGTACATGCTTCTGGTGGCCCAGGTCCAGAAGCATCGTCAGATCCAGACGCCTAAGGAAACGACCCTGAATCTGCACGACCAGATCAACCAGGCCCGCTCCGACATTCCGGCCATCACCCACGTGGATCACTCGGCCCGCATCCAGACCGTGAACAAGGAGATCAACCCGGCCTACCACGCCATCATCAAGGCCTTCGAGGATCTGACCGGATACGGGATCATCATCAACACCTCGTTCAACGTCCGGGGCGAACCCATCGTCTGCACCCCGGAGGACGCCTACCGTTGCTTCATGCGAACGGAAATGGACTATCTCGTGTTGGAATCCTACATCCTTAGCAAAAAGGACCAGCCGGAATGGAAGGAAACCGACGACTGGCGCAAGGACTACGTCCTGGATTAACCGACTTTTTGTCGCGTCGATCGCCCTGATCAAGCACACATTTTATTCAAAAGAGAAGGAAGTCTCCGATGATATTTTTCAAACACCTCTTCAATCTTTTGCGAGAATTTTTCGGATTCGCCATGCAGCATAAAAAATGGTGGATCATCCCTCTGGTTCTGGTCTTCCTGGCCATGGGGATGTTGATCGTGGTCGGCCAGTCCACGGCCCCGTTTATCTACACATTGTTTTAATCGACCCCGTTCCTACGGGAACGGGATATTTTCCATTAAGCAAAGCCGGTGGCGGGTCTCGATCCGCCGTCGGCTTTTTTGGACTTCGGAAAGGATCAAAAAAACGTGAAATCTCCGAAATTATGGCTTGGACTCCTGACCATACTGATGGTGTGCCTTGGCCTGTGGCTTGTGGAATGGACGGCCAAGGGCATGATGACCTTGTCCCACGAGACGGGGCGACGCATTCTGATGGGAGCGGAGGATCAGTATCTGGCGCGTTTGCAGAACACCATCGGCCAACCCTACCTGCTCTACACCAGCGCCCCGAATTACGAGCATCCGCGCCACGGCCCCCAGCACAACGCCGACGGCTACCGCGGAAAAATGACGCCCCTGGAAAAACGGGACGGGGTGCTGCGGGTTGTCTGTCTCGGAGGCTCAACAACGTACGGCTGGAGCGTCGCCCGCCCGGAACAGGCTTATCCGGCCCAGTTGGAAGAGTTGTTGCGTGCGAACCTGCCCTCGGGATATACGGACGTGGAAGTGATCAACGCGGGCCTTCCCTGGGGAACATCCGCTGAGATATTGACCCATTACCACTTCAAGTTCCACTACTACCAGCCCGACGTCGTCGTCATCAATTCAGGCGGGAACGACGCCAACGGCTACACCTACCCCTACTACCATCCGGACAACAGCAACTGGCGCCAACCCATGCGGAACCTGCGGCCACTGCCGGAAGGGTGGCGCTGGCTGGCCCGGTCGCGGTTCGCGAGTTACATCATCCTGAACGTCTTTTACGAAGACCTGATTGCCGGTGGCCAGTTTTTCATCAACGGAGGGACCATCCCCCATGCCCCGTGGTTTCGGATCAACGGCGAGCTGGTCGCCGAACCGAGGGAAATTCCCCTGGAAAAATTGTCCTTCGCGCACAACATCGAAACATTGATCCTTGAACTGAGACAAAACAACGTCAAAGTACTGCTTGCCCCGTTTCGGGCTGCGCCGGGTGCATACGAGCAACAGGGAAAACACTTTGAACTCGCCCAGATTCTGCGCCATGAAGAGATACTCCAGGCCTTCTCTCGGCAATACTCCGTAGGCTTCGCCCCTTTCCCCGCGGAAGCGATCTCCCCTGGCAACTGGACGGATCACTGCCACCTTAACGCCTCCGG
>SKYX01000381.1 GCA_007127655.1 Desulfonatronum sp. | reverse complement strand
CGGCGCGCCGTGCCCCTACGGGGGGCCATAAAATAACAAAACAAACACCTATCTGGGCGGATGCTGGGCGCCGATGACTTTCAATCCATATTCTTGTACGGAATCCGGAGGGTTGGGAAAAACGACCATGAACTGGACGTCCATTTCGGGACGAATGTTGGTGTTGTTGGCCAGGATGCCGACCCGAGCGCTCAAAGCCGACTCCAGTTCCTGCTCAGAAAGGATTTGCAGCTGAAACAGGGAGACGGTGTTGCCGGCCAGAAACTCCTGGCGCTCCACGACCTGTCCGGCGATGTCGAATAAACTTGCTTCGATGCGGAACAGTTCCATGGGAACCGGAAAGTCGTTGCGGGCCTTGCCCTCGATGACGAACAACTGGCCGATTTTCTCGTTGGTGACAAAATACTGGCGCACGTTATGCAATGAAATCAGGTGCACGTCTTCCGGCCCCAGCACTTCCGGCTCCGCGACTTGCTCGGGCTCGGAGGAACCGAACCAGGACGAAACAGTATCCCCGGGCCCATGGGAATACAGGAACGCCGCCAGGGCGATGATCGCAACAACAAGGCCGGCCACGACATAGGTCATGGCCTTGCTCTTCGGCTCTTCCGTGGGTTGGATCTCCACGGAATAATCCTCGCTGCGTTTGGCCCCGCCGTTGCCGACCTCCCCGGTCTCCACCTCATCCAGCCAATCGAAATCCTCCTTCAGCTCCGAGTCCAGGGCGGACTTTGGGGTGGACTCCATACCGGGCGGAGCGACGAAAAAAACATGGTCGCAACGGATGCACCGAACCTTCGACCCATCCGGACCAAGAACGGATTCGTTCAAATTGTATTTGGTGTCGCAGTTGGGACATTGGATCAACATCGTTTTTTCCCTCGTATTCCTCTGATCATCCCGAGTTTTTCACGCGTCGGTTCACATGCACAATAGGGACCAGTGAGAGTGTGCCCCTGTCAGACGTCCGCATTCAAGGTGTAGACAGCCGGGAGATGACGGTAGCGTTCCGCGTAGTCCAGTCCGTAGCCGATGACAAAGCCCTCGGAGAGCACGAAGCCCGGAAAATCCACGCTCACGTCGACTTCCCGCCGCTCCCGCTTGTCGATCAATGCGCAGACGCGCAGACTTTTCGCGCCGCGCATCCGCAACACGTTCAGCAGATACAAGGCGGAATGCCCGGTATCCACGATGTCGTCCACCACCAGCACGTGCTTGCCCTGCACGGGGAGCTCCATGTCCTTGGTGAACAGAATCCGCTCCTTGCGTGAAGTCTGCGCACCGTAACTGGCCAGGCGGACAAAATCCACTTCCGGCTCAATGGGCATGGCCCGCACCAGGTCGGCGAAAAAGATGAACGCTCCCTTGAGCACGCAGACCATGACCAGCGGCTCGTCGCCGTAGTGCTCGGAAATATCGGCTCCAAGTTCCCGGACTCGCTTGGCAATGGCCTCGGCATCAATGATCAGTTGCATGGATGTGGTCATGGAGTACTCGAACAATGTTTTCATTTGAAAAAGTTTGAACCTACATGTCTATGGCCATGGCGATTTCGTCGCAGTCCGGAAACTTGGGGCAGTGCAGGCAATCGGCCCAGACCTTCTGGGGCAGGTTGTCTTTGCTGACCATTTGAAATCCGATCCGTTCGAAAAACGTCGCCTGGTAGGTCAAGGTGAAGACCCGGTAAATGCCCAGGGTGATGGCGTCGCTCAGACACGCTTCCACCAACCGTCTCCCCCAGCCCTGACCTCGACACTCCGAGGCCACGGCCAGGGAGCGGACTTCGGCCAAATCCTCCCAGGCGATGCTCAAGGCGCAACATCCGAGAATCGCCCCGCCCTGGCTCGGGGCCAGGACGAAAAAGTCACGCAAATGGCTGTAGAGTTGATTGTAGGAACGCGGCAACAACAGCCCCTGCTTGGAGCAGTCCATCAACATGCCGTGGATGGTGCGGACGTCCTGAATCCGGGCCTTGCGGATGTAAATCGCGGAGGGTTCGGTCATGGGGAGATCAAGCGGCCAACGTCCTGGCACAGTGTTTCGGGTGATGTCAGGCCTTCCTCGACGATAACCAGTTCTCCGGCAGCGTCGTAGACATGCAGCAAGGGAATGGACTGTACGCCAAGCTCGGCGCCCAAGCCGTCCTCGGCAAGGAAAATGGGGTAGTTCAACTGATTGACCTTGAGAAAACTGCGCAACGTTTCCGGGTTGAAGTCCAGGGAAATACCAAGCATGGCCACCTCTTCCTCGGAAAATCTGTCCCGGCATGCCATCAGCGCCGGCAGTTTTTTGCGGCACGGTCCGCACCAGGTGGCCCAGAAATCCACGACCACCACCTTGCCTCTCTGCTCACGCAAAAAATCGCCAAACCCCTGAACGTCCATCACCGGCACATCATTGCCCCCACTGGCCCAGCAGACCCGATACGGAGTCAAGGCGACCAGGGCCAACAACAGGAACGTAGGAAGAAGCATTGTTTTCATGTTCATTTCCCTTATGCCGGCACACCGAACAGTGGCGATCAAGAGGCCTTGGCCCGGCTCCGGACATCCTCTCCAAGCAATTTTGCGGCCAGACGAACCGCGGCCACTGCGTCCGGGGCGTACCCGTCCGCGCCGATGGATTGCGCGAAGTGCTCCGTGACCACGGCCCCGCCGACCATGACCTTGGTGGACAAGCCGAGTTTTTTGACCAACTGGACCGTGTCCTCCATGCGGATCATGGTCGTGGTCATCAGCGCGGACAAGCCGATCAGAGCGGCCTGCTTGTCCTGAGCGACCCGAACGATGGTCTCGGCCGACACGTCTTTGCCCAGGTCATGTACCTCGAAGCCCATGTTGCGCAACATCAGGCAGACGATGTTCTTGCCGATGTCGTGAATGTCCCCTTCCACCGTGGCCATGACGATCCGGGCCCGTTGCGCGTCGCCGGCGTCCTCCTGGAGCAGAGGCGTCAACCGGTCAAAGGCCCGTTGCATGGTCTCCGCAGAGAGAATCAGTTGGGGCAGAAAAAATTCGCGGGCTTCATACCGCCGCCCCACTTCCATGATCGCCGGGATCATCTCCTCATCCAGCAATCTTCCAGGACGGGCCCCGTTTTGCAAGGCTGTTTCCAGGAGGTCCAAAATCCGGTCCTTATCGCCCTGGATCACCGCTTCCCCGAGGGTCAACGCGGGTTTTGCCGCGGGACTCCCCTGGCCCGTGCTCGCGGAGCCCGCGGCCACGTTCCCCCCGGCGCTCCAATCGGCGTAGCCGCCGACAAATCTCTTGGCCTGGGGATCCCGGGCCAGCAGCACTTCACCAGCGGCCAGGATATCCTGTACACGCCGCGCCCCTGGATGGGCAATGACCGCGCAGAGCCCCTCGGCCATGGCCATGGCCAGAAAGGTACTGTTCAATAGCTCCCTGGCTGGCAAGCCAAAGGAAATGTTGGACAGGCCGATCACCGTGGGCAGGCTCCATTCTTTCCGGCAGGCTCGAATGGTTCGCAAACAGTGCTTCGCGGACTCCGGCTTGGAGGAGACGGTCAAGGCCAGGGCGTCCACCATGATCAGACGCCGAGGAATCCCGAGGTCCTCAGCCCGTCGTAACAGGTTCTCGATGATCTTCAGTCGCTGGGACGCGGTCTCCGGCAGGTCGCTTCCGGCCAGGGGCAAGAGAATGAACGGCGCTCCATAGGCTCGGCACAGCGGCCCCAGCGCTTCCATCCGGCCGCTCTCCCCGCTAATGGAGTTCACCAGCGGCGACCCCGGATACTGGCGCAAGGCCGCTTCGATGGCTTCCGGCTTGCTGGAGTCGATGCTCAAGGGCGTGGGGAAACGGGCGGTCAGGGTGGAGACGAGGTCCGGCAGCAGAACGGTTTCGTCCACCATGGGCGCACCGACGTTGACGTCCAGCACCCCGGCTCCCTGGGCGATCTGCTGTCCGGCCATGTCCAGAGCCAAGCCGTGCTCCCCGGCCTGAAACTGGGCCGTCAGCTGCTTCTTGCCCGTGGGATTGATCCGCTCACCGATGATCACCAACGGCTCTCGAGGTCCAATGCAAACCGAAACGGCCCTGGAGGTCAGGATCAGATCCGGTCCCTCGGTCACATTGCGGGCCTTGAGTGGAGCGACGTCCACGCCTCGCAAAGCCTGAGCCATGGATCGAATATGGTCCGGACTGGTGCCGCAACAACCTCCGATGCCCTGAACGCCCAAAGCCGGGAAACGGAGCATCCGCTCGGCAAAGGGGTGGGGCTGTAGCGGAAATACCGTTTTCCCGTTCTCCAGGACCGGCAATCCGGCATTGGGCTGGACCAAAAGCGGCGTGGTCGCCCGGGGCAGCATGGCCCGGATGATCTCCTCCAGGCCCTCGGGACCGAGGCTGCAATTGGTTCCGATCAGGTCCACCCCGAGATTCTGCATGGTGTCCAGAAAGGTCAGCGGCGAGGTGCCGGTCAAGCTGGAACCGGACTCAAAGGTCATGGACACGGCCACGGGAAGGTTGCAAACTTGGCGGGCCGCCACGACGGCTGCCCGGATCTCACCCAGGTCGAACTGGGTTTCGATCTGAATCAGGTCCGCGCCGCCCTGGGCCAGCCCGGCGATCTGTTCCGCGAAGGCATCCACCAGCTCGGAAAAACCGACCTTGCCCAACGGCGCCAGCAGTTCACCGGTGGGCCCGACGCTACCGGCCACGAACCCCTTGTCTTTGGCGGCGCTTCGGGCCGTTTCGGCCATCTTGCGGTTGAAGGTGCGCGGGTCGAGACCGGGAGGCAGCTTGAACCGCGTCCCGCCGAAGGTGTTCGTGGTCAAAAACATCGCCCCGGCGTTCAGATAATCCTCATGAATCCGAGCGATGACCTCCGGATTGCGGTCTCCGAACTCTTCAGGCGACTGGCCGGGTTGCAGCCCACGGGCCTGAAGCTGCGTCCCCATGGCCCCGTCGAACAGGAGTATTTTTCCGGATTGAATCAGCGCTCTGACCTTTTGACTCATTATGATTTCGCTCCGACTTCTGCTTTATTGAAAAATAACGGATTATCCGATTCGGACATACATGGCCAAGAATAGGCAAAAAACATATGCAACGCCCGCTTCCGTTGGTCGCTCAAGACGTTGGGTTCGCTAAGGAAATCCTTGAGGAAAGCAGGGAAAAAGCTGCTTTCCTAAAAGAATGACGTTCCTTCATGAAAGCTGAAAAAACGCCGCCAAACGTGAAGACTTTTGCCTTCCGCGTCTTTCTTGGCGGAAGTCAAAAATCTCTTCTTGGAGTCCGTTGTGTCCTGAGCAAAGCGGGCGGTTCACTTTTCAGATTGTCACCAGGTCCGCGAAGCCTCGCATTATCGAGATGTTACCCCGAAAAAGGAACGCTTACTGAAAAACATTGAAAAGGACAAATAAAAAATATAGGATCATTGATCATGACCGTGGGACCCAAGCCACCGGAACCCTTTGTTTCACCCGCCACGGATCACCCGCACCCGATGCGCTCCCACCTCAACGGACCGAGCAACCGGATACTTCCCGCATGAAGCAAAAGACTCGAGTCACCGCGACAGCAACTCCTTCCAAGGGATCATCCCCACGGAAGCAGGATTACCGCCACGCCGAACTTTCGGACGAATTGACGGACAGAGGCTTGGTGACCGACGTGATTGACGACATGTCCGAAGACGCCGTCGATCCCGAAGTCGAACTGGATATCGAATCCGAAATTCAACCCGAGGCAATACCCAAGGTAAAGCTTGAGGGCGACTCCGATACCGCCTTTGACGACGTTCCCGACATCACTGACGCCCCCGGGCCCATCGTCCTTTCCCGGACGCCCTCCTTCCCGGCGATTCGGGACTCGCTCCAGCTCTACCTACGGGAAGTGAACCGCTTTCCGATGCTCAAGCCGGATGAAGAGTTCACCCTGATTCGCCAATACCGGGAGCAAAACGACACCAAGGCCGCGTTTCGGCTGATCTCTTCCCATCTGCGTCTCGTGGTCCGCATCGCCATGGACTTTCAACGCAGCTGGATGCAAAATATCCTCGACCTGATCCAGGAAGGCAACGTCGGCCTGATGAAAGCCGTGCAGAAGTTCGACCCGGAGCGAGGCATCAAATTTTCCTACTACGCTTCATTCTGGATCAAAGCCTACATTCTCAAGTTCATCATGGACAACTGGCGCATGGTTAAGGTCGGCACGACCCAGACCCAGCGCAAGCTCTTCTACAACCTCGGGAAGGAGCGACAACGCCTCCAAAACCAGGGCTTCGACGCCAGCACGGCTTCCCTGTCTAAAAGCCTTAACGTCACTGAACAGGACATCACGGAGATGGACCAGCGGCTGGGCAGTTCGGATACGTCCCTGGACGCACCGTTTTCCGAAGACAACAGCATGACCCGCATGGATATGCTGCCCGCGCTGAGCACGCCCGTGGACGACCTCCTGGCCGAAGAGCAAATGGTCGTCCTGCTCAAAAAGCAAATCCAGAAAATGATGCCCGAACTCAACGACAAGGAGCGAGACGTCCTGGAACAGCGACTGATGAACGAGGACCCCGTGACGCTTCGCGAGATCGGAGAGAAATACAATATCACCCGGGAACGGGTCCGTCAGATCGAAGCCCGTTTGATCGAAAAGATCAGGGAGAATTTCTCACATAACCTGGCAACCGCGACCGAAAAAGGAACGGAAGACCATGTTGAAAGAACTTGAGTTGGTGAAACAGGAGGCCAAAAGCCTGGCCGGCGTCCAACCTCCTCCGCTTTTTTACGACCGCTTCGCCCCGGAGTTGGCCTTTTCCAAAGAATTGTTTTTCGATCACCCCTTGGTCATCCGGTGTTGCGAAGACGTTCTGCCGTTTCTCGCTGACGACTATGGTCACGGAATTGATCATGCCAAAAAGGTCGCCGTGGAATCCGGGGCCATCGTCTTGGCCGAAGCCCAGGCCTGGGGCATGGATCAGGCCAGACATCTGTGTCTTTTGGCGCAATTGAGCGGATTGCAGCACGACGTCTGCCGCTTGGAGCCGGAACACGCCCTCCGGGGAGCCGAGCTCTCCTTTCAAATCTTGGCCGACTTCCCCTTGACGGACAGGGACAAGGAAATGATCGCCTTCGCCATCCGCAACCATGAGGCCTTCCGCCCGATGGAAACCTCATGCGATCACCAGGAGGAACTGCTGGCGTCCTGCTTGTACGACGCGGACAAATTTCGCTGGGGACCAGACAACTTCGGCACCACGCTCTGGGAAATCTGCGATTACGAGGAATGGTGTCTGCGGGAGATCCTGGCCAAGTTTCCGGAGGGTGTCGATCGCATCCGGTCCATCGCGAACACCTTCCGCACCGAAGTTGGAAAGACATTCGGCCCGGAATTCATCGAACTGGGCCTCCATCTCGGCAATCGACTGTACACGCTTTTACAACGGCATTGCCCATCCCAGGACCAAACCATGTCCGCGACGAATTGATTAGTGCGCCCATTCGGATCAAGTGCTCCTTTCATGGGCCAGCGCGTTCCTATCCGCTTCGTCAATCGCTCCGTAACTAAGGATTTATCTCTGTGACCGATCATTCGCCGCTGAAGCGTCTTTTCTTGCTGTTCGGCTTGGCCTTCGCCTTTTCCATGACCGCATGCGCCCCAAAGGTTGCATTCACTCCGGAACCGTTCCCGGCCGCGACCATCGCTGACCCGGAACACGAGCTGTCTCCCTCGGCCCAGGCCGTGCTGGCCTACCTGGAAGCCCAGGACCTGGCCCGCGGGGACGACCAGCAAAGCGCCCGAGAAGCCTTGAACCTGGCCTTAGCCCTGGACCCTTCGCCCTTTTTGGCAATGGAACTGGCCAACTCCTACTGGCGGGAAGGCCGGAACGCTGAAGCCAGGATGGTTTTACGTCGCTCCATGGAATCGTTCCCTGAAAACCAGACCCTGCCCTCCGCCCTGGTCAACACCTACCTTGCCGACGACATGGTGGAGGAGGCCATAGCGACCTTGGACGAATACCTGCAACGTCACCCTCAGGATTGGGCCATGCGCCGAAGCATGGCTGCCCTGCTCTTGCAGTATTCCCGCTTTTCCCAAGCCGCGGATGTACTCCAGGTCATCCCTGAATCGGAACGGACGGCCGAAGTGTTGTTGTTGCTGGCCAGAAGCAACTCAGGTCTCGGGTTGGTCCGCCAGACGGAAGAGTTTTTACAGAAAGCCCTGGAGCAAGACCCAAATTTCCTGGAGGCCATGGCCGAACTGGCTTTTTTGTATGAAAGCGAAGGCGATCTGGTTCAAGCTGAGGAGACCTACCGTCGCATTCTCGATCTCCGCCCGGATGCGGACGAAATCCTGCTGCGCATGGTTCAGGTCAACATCAAGCTGAACCAACCGGACAAGGCGCTTTCCTTCGCCCTGGGGCAGGAAGGGCAGGAAAGCTTCATCCTGGAAGTCGCATTGCTCTTCATCCGTGAAAACCTGTTCCAGGAAGCTGACGCCGTGCTCAACACCCTTCCCGACGAAAACGGCTTGCCGGAGGCCGACTTTTACCGTGCGTTGGTCGCCTACGACGGGGACAATGATCCGGAGCAAGCCCTTTTTTACCTGGGCAGGATTCCGGTGGACCATCCTCACTACGCCCGAGCCCTGAGCTTTCAGGGCTATCTGCTACTGCAGCTGGATCGCCACGAGGACGCTCGACAGCTGGCCCTGGAAGGGCAAGACCTGTTTCCAAACATGAGTGATTTTCTCCTGCTGGAGGCCGAAATTCTGTTAGGTGAGGACAAAATCTCCCAGGCCTCGAGTCTGCTGGAGGTCGCTCGCCAAAAGTGGCCCGGAGACACCGACGTGCTCTATCGTCTGGGTTTTCTTCAGGAGCAGATGGACCGACGCGAAGAGGCTCTGCAAACCATGGAGGAGATCATCGTCCTGGATCCGGACCATGCCGAAGCCCTGAACTTCATCGGCTACACCCTGGCCGAGGAAGAGCGGGACCTGGAGCGTGCCCTGGTGCTCATCCAACGCTCCCTGCAACTCAAACCCGGTAGCGGCCATATCATCGACTCCCTGGCCTGGGTGCACTTCAAGCTGGGCAATCTGGACTTGGCCTGGCGGCACATCCAGTCCGCGGTGAAAATCATGGCCGACGATCCGATCATCTGGGAACACTACGGCGACATCGCCGCGGCCCTTGGGAAAACCGCCGAAGCCCGCAAGGGCTACCGCAACGCCCTGCGCCACCAACCCGAAGATCCTGACGCGATACGGCAAAAGTTGAACGCGCTTTGAGAGTCGATCCACGCCAAGAGGGACAACCCTCATGATTCATGTCGTGTGCGTCGTTTCGTGGATTCGGGCACGCCTGCTTCCGGCGTCGGCCGCTTGGGCCGTAACGACTCAAAATCTTGTGGCCAGCATGACGTGGATACCCGTCTTCGCGAGCATGACAAGCTTGAGAGAACGTACCATATCAGTCATTCCCACGCAGGTCGGAATCCAGGGGCAATGGCGCTTTCAGTGTTTGCACCGCTTTTTTGAAAAATTGCCTTGGGTTCTGCTCACCGCCTGCGTCCTGCTGAGCGCTTGCGGGCCAAAGCCCCCGCCTCCCGGATATGACGATCCGGATCGAGCCTCCATCGTCTGGTCGTTGTTCCAGGCTTCGTTCCTTCAAGATTGTCACCCCAAGGATTTCTCCCTGCGGTCCAGCGTCAACTTCTCCGCTCCGGACCGGCATTCCCGATTCATCGTTTCCATGTGGGGCCGGACGGACTTTCCCATTCGCTTGGACGTTCAAGCCGGCGTGGGCGCCATGCTGGCTCACTGGCGGGAGGACCGTGGCGGATGGCTCGGATATCTTCCCGCCTCCAGGGAGGCCTACGTCGCAAACACGGTCCAGAAAGGCGCGTGGGCCACGGGGCTTTTCATGCCGGTGCGCCTGGATGCCCTGGCTCAGATCTTACTCGGATGTTGGCGGACTCTCGTTCCTCCGGAATACGAGGCCGTCCGTCTGGTCGACGATACGCTGGAATTCCACGTGACCGGACATTCTTCCCCCCTGACCTTGGTCCTGGCGTTCGACGGACGCCCAGTGTCCGTACGCGGTCCGGACCACGGCGGCTGGACCGTGTCCGTGGATCAGTGGGAAAGCGACACCCCTTCCAGACCGCGCCGCGTTAGCCTGATCCAGGGAGATCAGTCCGCGGTGATCCGCGTCCAGCGCCTGGAAACCGCCGTCGAGCCGTGGCGGGACGAAGATCTGCGACTGGACGTGCCCCCCGGTTCCACCGTATGGACCGTCCCGAATTGAGATCAACGGATTGAGCCAAACCGCGACCTCCGGTCGCCTGACCCACAAGGAATACAAAAGCAGACCGAAACTGCTCACAATGGAGAGCAACATGACGACCACGACCTCCCCCGACGCCACGAACATTCCGTTGCACCGTTCCTTCTGGCTGGGCCTGAAAGTCCTTGGCAGCGAACTGACTTGGCTGTTCCTGCTTGCGCTGCGCAACTGGGAAATCGCGCAGCTGCGCAAGCGGTTGCGCCAGGAGTACCACGCCTTGGGCATGATCGAAGCCGCCGGAGCCGGTCTGGAGTTAGCCAAGAACGACCAGGAGTTGAACATCTTCGACGAGAAGGAACTGGCCATCAAACAGATCGCATTTCTGCTGGATGAGATTGATTACCTGAAGGCGCGACTGAAGGAAGAGCGGGCCGAATACGTCCAGCGCCGGGTCCAAAAATGGAAATTGCCCGCCGATTCATCAACCGCGGCGCCCACTTCATGATTCAAACCAAGCAAGGAGCAACATATGTCGTCACCTACGGTCGTCATCGGTTCCGACCATGCCGGATTTGATCTTAAAACCGCCGTCACACGCCATCTGCAAGAAGCGGGCTTCGAGATCAAAGACCTGGGAGCACGCTCCAAGGAGTCCTGCGACTACCCTCTCGTGGCTGGCGACGTCTGCCGGGAAGTCCTGGCCTCGGGACATCCCGGCATCCTGATCTGCGGCACGGGCATGGGCATGAGCATGGCCGCCAACCGCCTTCCCGGCATCCGCGCGGCTCTGTGCACCAATGAATACCTCGCCCGAATGACCCGGGCGCACAACAACGCCAACGTACTCTGCCTGGGCTCGCGGGTCCTGGGCGACGAGTTGGCCAAAAGCATCGTCAACGTGTTTTTGGCCGCGGATTTTGAAGGCGAGCGCCATCAGCGCCGCATCGAGCAGATCGAAACCCTGAACGCCAATTCATAAGAAAGGATCACCACCATGAACACCAGCGAACCGAATCAACGCGCCGTCAACGTCATCAAGGGACTG
>SKYX01000255.1 GCA_007127655.1 Desulfonatronum sp. | reverse complement strand
GGGGAGGTCCGCGAAGATCCGGGATTGATCCAGGAGCGGCTCGGCGTGGACCGTGGCCAGTGGCTTGGCCCGCTCCGGCACATAGTCCCGAGGGGCCACCAGCAGGATCCGCTCACAGCCCATGTTCAGGCAGGCCCTGGCCGTGGAACCCACGTTTTCAGCGAACTTGGGGCGAAAGAGAACCACGGCCAGCCGCTGTCGAAGCAGGGCTGCCGCGGGATTGTGGACAGAGGGCATGGAGTTGGAAGAGCGGTTAACTGGTTTTGGTTTCAAATACCCTTTGTCTCCCTCGCCCCCGGGAGAGGGCCGGAGAGAGGGGGCGATTCCTGGTGCATTTCATCCCAGCAATCGCCTTAGACGTTGAACCGGAACTCGATGATGTCTCCGTCCCGGACGACATATTCCTTGCCTTCCAGGCGCAGCAGGCCGCGTTCCTTGGCGGTCTTGAAGGTCTTGCAGGCCAGGAAGTCCTCCCAGCCCAGCACTTCAGCCCTGATGAAACCACGTTGGATGTCCGAGTGGATCACCCCGGCGGCTTCCTGGGCTGGCTGACCGGCCCGCAATGGCCAGGCCCGGACTTCCTTCTCTCCGGCAGTAAGAAAGGTGATCAAGCCGAGCAAGTTGTATACTCCCCCGACCACCAGATCCAGGGCCGAGCGATTCATGCCCAGGTCCTGCATGAAAGCCTGGCGTTCCTCATCGTCCTGCAACTCGGCCAACTCTCTTTCCAGGCGGGCGGAAACGGCGATATGCACCATTCCGGGACCGGCTTCCGGGACCGTGACGTCGGCCAGCCTGTCTTCACCCACGTTCCAGGCCCAGAGCACGGGCTTGGCCGACAGGAAGCGGAAGCCGCGCAGTTTGGGCAGGGCCAGCAGAGCCTCGTTCTCCCGCAAGGGGCGCTCCCGGTCCAGGTGTTCCTTGGCCTGCAGCAGAGCCGCTTCTTCTTCCGGATCGTGGAGAAGCTTGGTTTTTTTCTTGTCCTGGGCGATGCGCTCCAGGCGCTTTTCCACCACGGCCAGATCGGCGATCAAAAAGTCTGCCTCCATGGCCTGAAGCTGATCCAGAGGTTCGGCCGCGCCGGAAAATCCGTCCAGGAGCGCGAGCAGACAGTCGTAGGGGCGGACTTCGTTGAGCACCCGGTCCCCCAGGCCCCCGCCCTTGGCCCCGGCCGCACCGGGCAGATCCAGCAGTTCGATTTCCGTAAACGTGATCTTGGGTGGTTTATACAGTTCGGTCAGGGGCGCTAGGCGCGGTTCAGGAACCTTGACCATGGCCCGCCCGGAGGGCACGGCCGCCGCTCCGGCCAGAGCCGCGAACAGTTCACTCTTGCCCGCCCCGGCAAATCCGATCAATGCAGTTTTCATGGATGACTCCCAAATTGTTGCGATGCAGATGCGGATTAGGGCCATCCGGGAGGATTGTCAAAGATTGCCGCTTCATTGCAGAGCTGTCCACCCCTCCACGTCCTTCGGCTCGATCACGATATCAAGGTGTTGCATAGGTGGTCAGTTCTGGTTTCAGGGGGCGCTCATTAATCTAGAGCGATCAGCGATTTTGAGCCAGAATGCCGACATTCACAATGCCGCTCAAATCTGGCATGTTCACGTACGGAGATCAATGATTGACTGGAAAACGATGGTATCGTCCTCTCCGTGAGCCATTCGAAAATCGGACTGTCCACCTCTTCGCCCCAAAGCGTCCCAGGAGCCCCCCATGCCCAGACTTCCCAATCTGCCCGTCGGCAAATCTTCCTTTGAAAGCATCCGCGAAAACAGGAACCGCTATGTGGACAAGACCCGGTGGATCCACCAGATGGCCAGCCGGGGCCTGCTCCGGGGATTCGAGGCCTTGCTGCGGGAAGCGCAATCTTCCAAGAAAAAAATCAAGGAAGTCCGCAAACAGGCAGTGCTTTTCGGATTCGAGGACTGCTACAGGAAGCAACGTTACCAGGACATCCTGCTCCTGGCCCGCCGACTCCATCCGTCCATCCTGGAAAATGATTCGGAACTGAGCGAGTTTGCCGAAATCGCGGAGGTCAAGGTGGAAGGGATGTAGGAGCAGTGTTATATGATAATACACGTTGCTCCTGTTTATGAACTCATAAAAAGATGAGGATTGCCATGGAATCAACAGAGAAGCTCCAAAATGACATTTTTCAAGGATTACAGCCGTTGTCTTTTTCTGCTTTGAAAGAGGTGAAACTGTTTATTGATTTCATCAAAATTCGGGAGAATGCATTTAGTCACGGAGTGTATGCTGATATTGATCAAGAACTGAAAAGCATGAATGCTCATGAAGCCAATCACCTCGAACAGGAATTTGTCAATTACCAGGAGATGTATCCACGTGAATCCTGAATATGTTGCGGATACAATGGCCATGATTCTATGCCTTGAACAACGCAGAATGCCTCATGCTGTCAAGGAAATTTTTCAGAATCTTGAAAAGGGGTTGACCACTCTTGCTGTACCCGCAATGGGTGTAGCTGAATTGGCTTATTTATCTGAAAAAAAGCGAATTCAAACAAACTTGCCTGAACTATTCAAATATGTTGCTGATCATGAGTGCTGTAGCATCGCCCCACTGACAGGTGATATCATCCAGCATGCTTTCAAAATTTACGATATTCCTGAACTGCATGACAGACTTATTGCAGCTACCACATTGCACTTCAACTCAATTCTTATCACAAACGATCCAATCATTCGCGCTTCTGTTTTCCTCCGAACCATCTGGTAGCCTTCAAACAGGAGTAATGGTCCGAGAAAATAGTCACAGTCTTGTCCTGCTGGAATTTCACTGAATATCAATTTTTAAACATGAAGACAGATGCAGTCAGGCAACGTTTTGAAGAAGCAACGTGAAGAACGGAGATTAACCCCGCAAGCAGGTAGTTTGATGGAGATATCGCCATGACGATACAAGAAATTCTCTGTGATATCCATGCATTGGAAATGGAAATGATGGATTTTGAGCGCAAGTACGGTGTTCGTTCTGAAACATTCTATAGCGCATACATGAACGGCGAGGAACCTGAAGATGATGCGTGGGTATTGGACGTCACTGAGTGGGCCAGTATCTACAGAACCTGGCTTGAACGGCAGGCCATGTATCGCAACGAGATCCAGTTAAGGCAACAAAACATGCAGAGTTTGCGCGGACTGCTCAGGGTAGCTGCATGAGCAGTGTGTTTCGTACACCGGAAGACTATGAATTCTATATCTACTCATTGTCAATGAGTTATCCAAGCATTCTTCATTCGACCCTGAAATTTATCCGCAGAGGAACAACTCTCGCCAAGATTGAAGGAGAATTATTCTTTAAAGACCAATACAGAATTCGAATTCTGGAAAGGATTCTCTATTTTCGGTTACCAATACGTATTGACGGCTATGGATATGAATTCTGGAAAGGCCTTCAAAGACCTCGCCTACACCCTGGAAACCAACCGCGACGAAGCCTATTTCCACACGGTGTTCTACCTGATGGTCAGCGCCTCCGGCGTGGACGCCCGTAGCGAGGTGCTGACCTGCGACGGGCGGATCGATCTGGTGATGCACGTTGGGGAGCGCATCTACATCATCGAATTCAAGTGCAATCAGAGCGTGAACACGGCCCTGGCCCAGATCAAGGACAAGGGCTACGCCCAGGCCTATCGAGGCCTGGGCAAACAGATCATCTTGCTGGGGATCAACTTTGACACGCAGAAGCGCAATGTGGGCGAATGGAAAGCGGAAGATGACGGCTTGGGATAATTATTCCTGAAACTGCTGTCATGCGTGGTCTTTGAGGTAGTCAGGGTACATCTTGGCGGCGGCTTCCGGCCCCCAGCTTCCAGCGGGATAGAAGTTGAGATGCTTGGCCCGGTCTCCGCAGGATTCGCACAGTTCCAGGATCGGGGTGAGGTAGGCCCAGCAGAGTCGGACCGCGTCCTGACGCCAGAACAGCATCTGGTCGCCCAGCAGGCAATCCATGAGCACCTTTTCATAGGCGTCCTTGATGACCGTCTTGCCTTCCTGGTTGTAGTCAAAATTCATGGTCACGGTGCGCAGGATGTTGTTCATTCCGGGAATCTTGGCCTGGAAGGTGAGGTTGATCACTTCGTCCGGCTGGATGCCCAGGACCAGACGGTTGGAGGAAATCTGCTCGCCGAGAATGTGCCGGAACATGGCGTGGGGGACGTCCTTGAACTGGATGATGATCCGGCTCATTTTTTGGGCCAGGCGCTTGCCGGAGCAGATGTAGAACGGTACGCCCTGCCAGCGCCAGTTGTCGATGTAGGAGCGAAGCAAGGTGTAGGTGGGGGTGAGGGAGTCCGGGGCGACATTCTCCTCGTCCCGGTACCCGGGTACGTCCTGGTCACCGATCCGGCCCGCGGCGTACTGACCCAGGACCAGGTCGTTGAACTTGCCCTGGAGTTCAAAAGGCCGCAGCGAGCGGAAAAGCTTGGTCTTGTCGTCGCGTACCGGCTCGTCCTGGAACCGGGCTGGCGGTTCCATGGCCACCATGGAAAGCAGTTGCATCATGTGGTTCTGAAACATGTCCCGGAGCACCCCGGCCTGCTCGTAGTATCCGGCCCGTTTCTCCACGCCCAGGGTTTCCGCGGCGGTGATGCCCACGTATTCGATGTAATTACGGTTCCAGAGCGGCTCGAAAATGGTGTTGGCAAAGCGGAACATCAGCACGTTTTGCACGGTTTCCTTGGCCAGGTAGTGATCGATGCGAAAGACCTGATGTTCCTCAAAGTGCCTGTGTAAAACGTCGTTGAGTTTTTTGGCTGATTCCAGGTCGTGCCCAAAGGGTTTTTCCAGGACGATCCTGGACCATTCATGGGTCCTGTCCTTTTCCTGGGCCAAGCCGCTTTCACCGAGACGGGTGGATATCTCCGGGTAGAGTTGTGGGGGAACGGCCAGGTAGAACAGCGTATTGCCCTGGGTGCCGAAAAAACCACTCACTGATTCGAGACGGCGACTCAGGGCCGTGTAGTCGTCCGGATTGTCGTATTGCAGTTGCTGGTAGCAGATGGATCGCAAAAAGGCCTTGCGGCGGTCCTGGTCACCGTTGTCCGGAGAAGGCAGGGATTCTTGGACTTGCTCGCGAAATCCTGGATCGTCGAACTCGGTCCGGCTGCATCCAATAATGGCGAAATGATCCGGAAGGTGGCCTCTGTCGTTGAGGTGGTACAACGCTGGAAAAAGTTTGCGCATGGCCAGGTCGCCGGATGCGCCGAACACGACGATAATGCACGGGGGCAGGTGGCGACCGGTGCCGCGGGTGGGATCGGGCATGGTGACGGTTGTCCGGGAATCCGGCTGGACGGAGGTTTGGACGAACAGGTCCCGAAGGTCTTGTGTGGTCATCGGAGTGCTCCCGGTTGGCGTTGGGTCGAGGGCGCGGCGTTGGGCCGGGGATTGGTCAGTGACGAAACAGCCAAATCAGAATGATCAGGGCCAAGCCGACCACGATGGAACTGGTCACGGGCAGGTAGAGCCGAAAATCGCCTCGCTGAATCAGAAAATCGCCGGGAAGCCTGCCCAGTCGGAGTTTTCGGAGCAGCGGCCGGAACAAGCCGGTGACGATGAGAAAGACGGTGATCAGGATCAGGAATTTGGACATGCGCTCCGTCGAGTCAGCTTTCCCTTTGACGCAGAGGTGCGGCTGCAAAGAGCTCGTCCAGCGCGTCCTTGATCCCGGTTTTGTCCAGGCCGAGTTGCTTGCGCAGCATTCGCTGCGGACCGTGTTCCACGAAGGCGTCCGGGATGCCCAGAAGGCGAATGCGCTGGCCGCGGAGCACGCCTTGGGCCGCGAACAGCTCCAGCACGGCGGACCCGAATCCTCCGGCCACCACGTTTTCTTCCACGATCAGTATTCGGGAGTGCGTTTGGGCCAGTTCCAGCAATTGGGCTTTGGGCAGCGGCTTGATGAACCGGGTGTTGAACACGGCGACCTCGCGACCTGTTTCCTTGGCCAATTCCTCGGCGGCTTCCAGAGCGGGATGCACCCGGCTGCCCAGGGCCACGACCACCGCGTCCCCTCCGTTGCGCAGGGTTTCGCCCTGGGCCAGGGGGAGCGGTGACGGGTCGTCCTGGAACGGCGCGCCCACGCCCACGCCCCGGGGGTAGCGAATGGCGGCC
The DNA here is from genome assembly GCA_007127655.1 of Desulfonatronum sp. GTDB lineage: Bacteria > Desulfobacterota > Desulfovibrionia > Desulfovibrionales > Desulfonatronaceae > Desulfonatronum. The sequence continues at coordinate 5,161 of SKYX01000255.1, read as the reverse complement.
GGGCCGGGGTGGGTCAAGGCCGTGACCAGCATGCGTTGCAGTTCCGCCTCATCCTTCGGGGCCATGAACAGCAGGTTGGGGATGTGGCGCAGAAAGGAAACATCGAAGGTCCCGTGGTGAGTCGCTCCGTCCTCGCCCACCAGCCCGGCCCGGTCCAGGCAGAGGGTCACCGGCAGGTTCTGGAGGCAGACGTCGTGGACCACCTGGTCGTAGGAGCGCTGCAGAAAGGTGGAGTAGACCGCCACCACCGGCCTGTAGCCCTGGGAAGCCAGCCCGGCGGCCATGGTCACGGCATGCTGCTCGCAGATGCCCACGTCGAAGAAGCGATCCGGATAAGCGTCCGCGAAATAGTTCAGCCCGGTGCCTTCGGGCATGGCCGCGGTGATGGCCACGATCTTGTCGTTTTTCGCGGCCAGGTCCACCAAGGTCCGCCCAAAGATTTCCGTGTAGGGCGGCAGGCAGGCGGAAATCTTCTTGGCTTCCCCGGTTTCCGGCACGAAGCAGCCCACGCCGTGAAAATAGGTGGGGTTGTTTTCCGCCGGAGCGTAGCCCTTGCCCTTGGTGGTCAGCACATGGACCAGGACCGGGCCTTCCAGTTCCCGGACTTGCTGGAAAACGTCCACCATGTCCAGCATGCTGTGCCCATTGATCGGGCCGATGTAGTTGAACTTGAAGGCTTCAAAAATCATTCCCGGCGTGAAGAACCCCTTGAAGGAGGATTCACTGAGCTTGGCGTAGTTGGCCAGGTCGTCTCCGAATCGAGGGACTTGGCGCATCCAGGATTCCATCTGCTGCTTGAAGCGCTGCACCCAGCGCTTGGAGAGCTTGCGGCTGAGAAAGGAGGACAAGGCCCCGACGTTGCGGGAGATGGACATCTCGTTGTCGTTGAGCACCACGGTCAGGTTCACTCCCAGGTCGCCGGCCTGGTTCAGGCCCTCGTAGGCCAAGCCGGCGGTCATGGAGCCGTCGCCGATGATGGCGGCCACGGTATGGTCCTCGCCGGCCAGGTCGCGGGCAATGGCCATGCCCAGGGCCGCGGAGATGGAGGTGCTGGAGTGCCCAACACCGAAATGGTCGAAGGGACTTTCGGCCATGCGCGGGAAACCGCTGATCCCGCCCATGGTGCGCAGGGTATGGAAAATTTCCCGGCGGCCGGTCAAGATTTTGTAGGCGTAGGCTTGGTGGCCCACATCCCAGACCAGCCGATCATGTTCCGGGTTGAACACCTTGAGCAGGGCCAGGGTCAGGTCAGTCACGCCCAGGGACGGAGCCAGATGCCCTCCGTTGGCTGAAACCGTGGAGATGATCGTCCGGCGGACCTCCCGGGCCACGGCTTCCAACTGGGCGATGTTCAGTTCGTTAATGTCCTTGGGATGATTGATGGCGGAAAACAGGGCATGCCCGTCAGGAATCTCGGTTCGTTTGCGGGCATGGGCCGGCGCGTGCGGAATCGCATCGCGCGGGCTGGCGCTGGTTTCATTGGCGGGCTGTTGCAATGGAGCTGCCTCCCTGGGCATGAACGTGGCGTTGGAATGGCTGGACATGGTTCGGCCTGTGCGAAGATGGGCTTTGGTGGCTGAAAAAGGATACCCGGTCAAGAGGGAATCGGCAAACGGCAATACACCTGGGCAAGTCTCCCGGGTCAGGCCGCCCGGGTCAGGATGTACTCGGCCAGTTCCCGCAGGAACCAGGCGTGGCGGCGCGTGAGGTCAGATATGTCCGGCGCGTCCGAAAACACGGTCAGGGCGGCGAGGGCCTGGTCCGTATGCAAGCGGGCCAAGTCACGGCTGGCTTCCAGGCCGATCAGGGCGGGGTAGGTGACTTTGCCCAGGCCCTGGTCGCTGCCCACGGGCTTGCCCAGGACGGCTTGATCGCCGATGACGTCCAAAATATCGTCCGTGATCTGAAAGGCTCGGCCGATGTGCGTCCCGTAGTCCGCGGCCCGGGCCAAATCCGCCTCCGCGGCTCCGCCCAGGAGCGCCCCGCAGACGCAGGAAGCGCGGATCATGGCCCCGGTCTTGAGTTCCTGCATCCGGGAGAGGTCCTCCACCGTGGCCGTGCCGCCGGTCCATTGCATGTCCAGAACCTGTCCCCCGACCATCCCGGCAGCACCGGCGGCCTTGGCCAGTTCCCGACCGGCGGCGAGCATCCGTTCGGCCGGGACAGCGCAGGTAAAGAGCAGGCCGAAGGCTTCGGTGAGCAGCGCGTCTCCGGCCAGGATGGCCAGAGCTTCCCCGAAGCGCTTGTGGTTGGAAGGCTTGCCCCGGCGCAGATCGTCGTCATCCATGGCCGGCAGATCGTCGTGGATCAACGAGTAGGTATGGATGCACTCCAGGGCCGCGGCCGCAGGCAAGACGTGAGCCCGGGGTTCGCCGACCATTTCCGCCCAAACCAGGCACAAAACCGGGCGCAGCCGCTTGCCTCCGGCCAGCAGGCTGTATTCCATGGCCTGAAGAAGCGGCTCCGGCACGCCGGGGCGCTTGAGGCACGCGGCGAGGTAGCGATCCACCTCGCGTCCCAGTTCAGAAAGATATGACTTCATCGTTGTTCTCCGATTCACCGGGTTGCGGGCTTGCGGCGAGATCTTCCTGGTCAAAGGGCTCCAGCAGACCCTGGGACAGGACCATGACGTCATTCTTGGCCGATGCCAACTGCTTGCGGCAGGTCTTGGCCAGCACGACGCCTTCCTTGAACAAGGCGACCCCGGCTTCCAACGGCAGGTCCTCGTTCTCCAGGCGGGCCACGATGCCTTGCAGCTCGGACAGCCTGGCGTCAAAGCCCGGTTCCTTTTTTTTCGGTGACATGTTTTTTCCTTGGATGGTTCCGTCGGTCCGGATGGAAACGATATCTTTGAGGCGCGGCGGCCCGTGGTTGTCGTTGGCAATACCAGCGGGTGGCCGAACACTCAAGGGGAAAGACGTGTGGTGCCGGGAGAGCTCAAAGGAAGAGCTCAAAGGGAGAGATCGAAGAGAAAGCTCAACTCCGCTTTGAGGCTTGCTTTTGCCGGGGAGGTGTGATTTTTGTTCATTTTCTTCGAAACTGCTATACTAAGGCGTGAAGATCAGCCCGCCGTCGAAGACGAAACACCGGGCGTGTTTATCACCATAGAAGATAAGGAGCTGAGCATGCTGCATGCCGTTCGATCCGTGGAAGGGTTTCGTCTGGCCGGGATTGGGGCCGCCTTGGCCGTTCCCGTTATTGCCGTAGGCCTGCACCTGGCCCAAGCTTCAACCTGGACGATTCTTAGCGTGGTCATCGCGGGGTGTGTGGTGATCGCGTTACTGATGTGGGGATTCCTGTCCAAGCTGACCGCGGTGCTGCGAAGCAACCGGGCATGCTCCGAGGCCATCGTCTCAGGGCAATATGGCTGCCTGCCTGAGCATGTCACGGATTCCGGGCTGCTCGGGCAATGTCAGGACGGCTTGCGGGACATGCTGACCCATCTCAAGCATGAACTCAGCCTCTCCAAAGGAGTGATGCGCAGCATGGTCACGCCCTTTGTGGTCACGGACACCAACGAGGTCTTCATTTACGGCAACCAGGGATTGATCAGAATGCTGGAGCATGAAGGCAAGCCCGAGGATTATTACGGGCAGGACGTGTCCATGTTCTTTTACGGGGAAAAGCGGCAGACGGTGTTGGGGATAGCCATGAAGGAGAATCGCTCCATCAGCAAGGAAGTGGAGTTCACTGGACGCAAGGGCGGTAAGCGGAACATCCATATTGACGCCGCGCCGCTGTTTGATATCGAAGGCCAACTGATGGGCGCTCTGTGCATTTATACGGACTTGTCCGACATCCGAGCCTCCGAAGCCAAACTGTGCGAACAGAACGATATCATTTCTTCCGCGGCCGGCAAGGCCACCGGGGTGTCCAAGTCCTTGGCCGCGGCCGCCGCGGAATTGGCCACCCAAGTGGAGGAGGCCCGCGGGGGCGCGGAGGAGCAGCGGTCTCGGACTGCGGAAACGGCAACAGCCATGGAGGAAATGAACGCCACGGTCCTGGAGGTGGCCAGAAACGCCTCCAGCGCCGCCGAGGCCTCCGACCAAGCCAGGGTTAAGGCCATGGAGGGGGCGAAGATTGTAGACGAGTCCGTGGCGGCCATCACCAAGGTGCAGTCCCAGTCCTCGGAAGTGCGGTCCAGTTTGGGCCTGCTCGGTCAGCAGGCTGAACAGATCGGACGGATCATGAACGTGATCGAGGATATCGCGGATCAGACCAATTTGTTGGCCTTGAACGCGGCCATCGAGGCGGCCCGAGCCGGGGACGCCGGGCGTGGGTTCGCCGTGGTGGCCGACGAGGTGCGTAAACTGGCCGAGAAGACCATGAACGCGACCAAGGAAGTGGGCGACGCCATTTCCGCGATTCAGCAGGGCACCCGGAACAGTATTTCGAGTATGGATCAGGCCGTGGGGGCCATCGAGAACGCCACCACCCAGGCCAATCTCTCTGGGCGGTCCCTCCAGGAGATTCTCGGCTTGGCGGAGCAGGCCGCGGACCAGGTCCGGTCCATCGCCACCGCGGCTGAGCAGCAGTCCGCCACCAGCGAGGAGATCAATCGCGGAGTGGACGAGATTAACCGGATCGCCTCGGAAACCAGCGAAGTGATGAACCAGTCCGCCCAGAGCGTTTCTCAGATGGCAGGCATGGCCGTGGAACTGAATACGATCATCGCCGATATGCGCGCCCAGGCCCCGGAAGAGTGCGCGTCGACGTGATCCGCCGAGGCCTTGGGAAGGTGTGAGATGGTGTAATCATTCAGCTCATCCGAGAAAATGCGCCCTGGATACCCGCCTGCGCGGGTATGAGTGATTCGGAAGCGACATGGAAAACAAGTCATTCCCGCAAATGTAAAGCGACCACACATTGGCGTCTCCTGGTTTGCAAGGTTTTGATAATCAGAGCCTTGCCTTATCCCGAATGCTCGTCTTTGCCTTGCTTACCCGGCGCTAACCGTTCTGCCCAGGCAACGATTTCACTTTCCAAGGTAGGAGTCCAGATTGTGAGGAACTCCTTGTACAGTTCATCCCATATTTGAAAGAACCGTTCGACTAGGAAAAAATTCTCGTAAGGGACGTGGCTGTTACTGAAATACCGTTTTTGAATTTGGTAGTGCAGGCATCTTGCCTGCACGGACAGGCAGGATGCCTGTTCTACCATT
>SKYX01000133.1 GCA_007127655.1 Desulfonatronum sp. | reverse complement strand
GTCGCGACATCCCGGATCGCTGGTGAGTAGTTGCTCCGGATGAAACACTACTTGATCAGCCGTCTGCGCATCGCCCGCACCGCCAGTCCGAAAAACACGCTGCTGAACAGAACCAGATATCCCAGACTGACCACGGCACTGCTCTCTATCCGCCCCATGGTCGCCAGCCTGGACAGCTCCACCAAATGGTAAAGCGGCGACAGCCAAGCCGCGACCTGGGCCCATTCCGGCAGCCCGGCCACAGGAAAGAACGTCCCGCTGAACAGGAACAGCGGCGTGACGAACAGAAAAATCGGCAGGTTAAACATGTCGATGCTCGGCGTGATCCCGGTGAAGTACATGCCCACCGCACCGAAGGCCATGCCACCCAGAAAGGCCAAAGGCAGGATCCACAGGCCTTCAGGCAACCGTACCAGCCCGAACAGGGCGATGACCACCAGCATCAGCCCCGCCGCCAGCACTGACTTGGTCGCACCCCAGAGGATCTCCGCGGTGATGATCTCCTCCAGAGACAGTGGCGTGGAAAGCATGGCGTCGAAGGTTTTCTGGTAGTACATGCGCACGAACGAGGCGAAGGTGGTCTCGTAAAAAGCGTTAAACATGATCGCCGTGGCCAGCAGAGCCGGAGCGATAAAGGCCACGTAGGTCAGGCTTTCTCCGGCATAGGCCACCTCCCCCACCAATCCGCTGAACCCGATGCCGAAGGCCAGCAGATAGAAAATCGGCTCCAGTAGCGGAACCAGGAAGTTGACCTTCCAGATCCGCCTGTAGACCACCAAGTTGCGCTGCCAGACCCGCAACAACCGCAACGAATACCGTCCGGTCCGGATCATTCCCGCAACCCCCTTCCGGTCAAGCGCAGGAACACGTCTTCCAGACTCCCTTGACGGAACGTGCAGGTCTGGGCGCAAAATTCGTCCCGCAACCGGCGTTCCAGCTCCGGCCCAAGGGTGTTGTAGATGATGATCCGCTCGCCAAGATCATCGTGGGCCAGGCCTTGAGAGCGGACAAACACCCGCAACTCCTCCGAAGGCGACTCCACCTCCGCAACCGAATCCCCGGCATGCTCCCGGATCAGTTCCCGCGGCGTCCCCTCCACCAGCACCTGTCCGTGGTCCACGATGATCAGCCGGTCGCACAGCCAGGCCGCCTCCTCCATGTAGTGCGTGGTCAGCAGCATGGTCAGTCCCCGGGTCCGGAGTTCCCGGAGCTTGTCCCAGACCTGGTGCCGGGACTGCGGGTCCAGGCCAGTGGTCGGCTCGTCCAGGATGATCAGCTCCGGGTCGTTGATCAGGGCCCGGGCCAGCATCAACCGCCGGGCCATGCCTCCGGAAAGATGCTCCACCCTGGCCTGCTTTTTGTGCTCCAGGGCGAAGTACTCCAACAATTCCCGGGTCCGCCGTCCGGCCACGACCTTGGGCAGTGAAAAATATCCGGCAAAGACCAGCAGGTTCTGTTCCACGGTCAGGTCCGGGTCCAGGGTGTTCTCCTGCTGGCAGACCCCAAGCCTGGCCCGAACCTCCCGCCAGCCCCGCCCGATGTCCAGCCCGAAAACCCGCATGCTTCCGGAAGTCAGAGGCGAAAAGCCGTAAATCATCCGAATGGCCGTGGTCTTCCCCGCCCCATTGGGCCCCAGCACGCCGAAAAATTCCCCTTTCTCCACGCGAAAGCTCAGGTCATCCACGGCCGTGAAGGACCCAAACTGCTTGCGCAGATTGCGGGCCTCGATGATCGGTGTCGCCGATAACGCTTGATCCGTCATGAGTTGATGGTCCCGTCCGATGATGAAGTGCCGATATCCGCGCCATGAACCGCGATCCGCCCCAGCCCCATGGCCGCCCCCTTGCCCACATGCACCACCGACGCGCAGCGCAGCCAGAACCAAAGCTCAGGCGGGGCCTCCACAATATGAGCCGATCCGACCAACCCGCCCATGGGTACTTTTTTGCGCTGGCGATTGGAATAGCGGCTCCAATCCTTCCAGGCAATCCGTTCCCCGCCGCGTATCCGCATCTCCTTGAACATCGCCTCCAGGCGGACCCAGGTTTCCCGACCCATGGGTTCGGCCCCGCTGAAGATTACCGCCAGCATCTCCAACCTCCGGGCCAGAATGGCCAAGGCAAACGGCCAATCCATGGCCGCCAGATTCCGCCCTCGCTCCCGTAACCGCAACGGCGGATCCAGGGCCACGTTCCACGGCAACAGGGGCGCGGTCCCCATGTACGCACCCAACGTCCCGGCACCGTGCAGATGCCGATAGCCGTCATTGTCCGGCAGTTCGACCCAGCCCAGCCCCGGTCGCTCTTCCCGCCATCCATGCACCTGAAATCCGACCCGCTCCCGGCCCAGGCCGCCCCGCTCCGCCTCCTGGACGGCCTTCCAGATCAAGGGCGCTGCGCGAACGGCCCGACCCATCAACGTGATGTTCAAAACCTGCCGCCCCGGCGACGCTCCGGGCTCGGGAAGCAGAACATAGGGCCTCGGGGCATCCCGAAACCCCGGCCGATCGCTTTGCAGGGCGTAAAGAAGAAAATACGGGCACTGCTCCCGGATCAAGCAGTCCGCGCACCCGGTTCGCCGGGGAAACGGGCAGCACAACCGCTGCATCTGCCACCCCAGCACCCCGCGCCAGCTCGAGCCCAGATAGTCGGGCAACAGCTCCGGGTCGTCCACGGAGTACTCCATGCGCAGCCGCAGGACGGGCAGGTCGCCGAACAGGGCGGCCGGGGAAAGGTGGTCTGGTTCTTCCTGTCTCATGGCCTTATTGGATGGTTCTGTTTTCAGGGGCAAGCGTCAGCCCTTTGCCGGGGATGACCGTCCCGGTAAAGCGGATAAAAGACGTATCACCAGATGTCATGGAGCGGACGATCATGATCATGCCTTTTTTCAACTCCTCAAAGTAGAAAAAGTTGGAGAGATGGGGGCCGATGAAGAATGCTCCATGCAGGAAGGGATATCCCTTGAGCTGGATCATGAGCAATTTCATCAT